>JANYDP010000239.1 GCA_025363535.1 Verrucomicrobiota bacterium
CGGAATGATCGTGACCTTGTGCAGCGGATGCGTGTGCGTGAGCATCACGTTGACGAGTGCGTGGCCGGCTTCATGCCAGGCGGTGAATTTCTTTTCTTCATCTGTCATCGCCATGCTGCGGCGTTCGCGGCCCCAACGGACTTTGTCGCGCGCCTCTTCGAGTTCGGCCATACCGACGCCTTTTTTATTGGTGCGGGCGGCAAGTAGGGCGGCTTCATTCAAAAGATTGGCCAGTTCAGCACCGGAGAATCCGGGTGTGCCGCGTGCAATGATGGACAGGTCCACATTGGGCAGCAGCTTCACATTTTTGGCGTGAACTTTCAAAATGCCTTCGCGACCGCGCACGTCGGGGAGATTCACCGTGACCTGACGGTCGAAACGTCCGGGACGCAACAGCGCGGGGTCAAGCACGTCGGGGCGGTTCGTCGCCGCGATGATGATGATACCTTCCTGCGTGTCAAAGCCGTCCATCTCGACGAGCAGCGCATTCAGAGTTTGTTCGCGTTCGTCGTTGCCGCCGCCAAGACCGTGACCGCGGCTGCGACCCACGGCGTCAATTTCGTCAATGAAGATCAGGCACGGAACATTTTTGCGCGCCTGTTCGAACATATCGCGCACGCGGCTCGCGCCGACGCCCACGAACATTTCCACGAAGTCCGAACCGCTGATGCTGAAGAACGCGGCGTCGGCCTCGCCAGCGATGGCTTTGGCCAGCAGGGTTTTTCCGGTGCCGGGCGGTCCGACCATCAGCACACCCTTGGGAATACGGCCGCCGAGGCGTTGAAATTTTTTCGGGTCTTTCAGGAACTCGACGAGTTCGGAAACTTCCTCGATGGCTTCCTCGATGCCGGCCACGTCCTTGAAGGTCGTCTTGTTGCGTTCCTTGGCGAGCAGACGGGCCTTGCTCTTGCCGAAACTCAGCGCGCCCTTGCCGGCCATCTTGATCTGCCGGATGAAGAAGAACCAGATGAAGCCGCCGATCAGGAGGAACGGCAGCACACCGAGGAGAAAGCTCCACAAAAGCTGGTTTGGCTCGTTGATGCCGGAGGAAGGGAGACGGTTTAATTTTTCCTGGATGTTTTCCGTCAGGAAGATTTTCGTGCGGAAGGGAATTTTCTCGTCGGTTTTTTTGCCGTCATTATCTGTCTTGAAATAATAGCCTTCAACGATCTCCACCGGATGGGTCTGCGGGTTGAAGTTGACGGAGGCGGACGCCACCAGGTTGGATTCCAGCAGCCCCAGAAACTTTGCCGAAAACAACATCGGATCCGCGACGTTGTCATACTTGCTCTTCATCATCACCAGTGCCACGAGGGTGGCGATGATGGCCGTCCAGACGATCCACGTCTTCGGCGGTACGCGAAATTCGCCGCCCGGGTTGGGGTTTTTGTCCTTGTCGTTCGATTTATTGTCGTCAGCCATGATATAAAATGTCCGGCAGCGTAGCACGTCCTGCGCTACGCCGCAATCGGCGGAATTAAAACCGCTTCCAGTGCCATTGCAAGCAGTGTTTTGTCGCGCCAGTCAACTTGAACCGTTCCGCGATCCGCAATCGTTCCACCCAAAAAACTTCTCCAGCCTCGGTTGCCGCCACAATCAAAGTCTGGCGTTCGTCCCGGGGGATTTTCGCGTTCACGAACAAATCCTGCAACTTGACCGGCGAATTCATGCCGCAGGGCTGAAAACGATCACCGGCCCGCCAATGCCGGAGCGTGATCTGTGAGCCGATCTTGTCGGCGTCAAAATGTTCCTGACCAGCCAGCGAGCGTGGCACTTGGCGGTTGCGCCGTGCCGCCACACGCCACACGAATTCCACCGCATCAAAGACCAAGCCTCGCTGGTCCCGCGCCAAATTCAATTCGCAAACAGCCGGATTCGGCGTCACAACAGGGCGGGACGCCTGCCCGAGCAGACGGCCATCACCTTCCTGACTAACGGCCAGTTCCGGTGAAACTTTAACCCAATGACCCGGCCGGGTGCGCAGGGTTTCCACCAGTTCAAAGCTGGGCGCAACCTGCTGATTCAACAGTTGCGCATGAAGACGCCGACGCTGGATGGCCACGGGAAATTTTGCAAACGGGCCGATCGGGCCGGGTGCATCGCCCGGCCACCCGGCCGCAAGCTGGCCAACTAATTCCGCTTCCGCCCCGGCAATCTCCATCACCCGCGAAATGGTCCGGTCAACGGCGGGCTGATAATTGCGCCGCAGCAACGGCAGCAACTCCTGGCGAATCCGATTGCGCAAGATGTCCGACGACGCGTTGCTGGCGTCCTCGCGGAACGGGATTTTATTTTCTTCGGCAAATGTTTTCAACGCGGCCTTCGGTTGATCCAACAGCGGACGCACCAGTTGTAGTTTTGAATCTGCGGGCGAAGGATTCCGCCACTTCATTCCTGCCAGACCTTCGCCGCCGCTGCCGCGGAAGAGCCGCAGGAAAAAAAGTTCCACTTGATCGTCCGCGTGATGGGCGAGGGCAATGGTGCGGATTTTTAGACGCTTCGCGGTGCGGGCCAGAAACTCGTGGCGGATTTTGCGCGCAGCCATCTCCACTGAAATTTTCTGGTCGCGGGACATCTGTTTCACGTCGGCGCGCTCAACGACCACCGGCAATCGCAACTTGCCCGCTGCGCGAACCACCAGCCGTTCGTCCGCGTCGCTGCTACGTCCGCGCAACCCATGATTCAAGTACGCAACGGTCAAACGCCAGGAGTTTTTGCGGGAGAGTTTGTGCAGGAGTTGCAGCAACACCATGGAGTCCACGCCGCCGGACACGGCCACCAACACCGGCTGCCCGCGTCGTAAAAGACCGCGTGCGCCAATGGTTTTCTCAACCTGCTCCAGCAAATCGCTCACCTAATCATGCTAACGAATCGCCACGCGCGGGCAAGGTGATTGGGCTACGGCAGTTCCTGCAAACGGATGCGGCGATACTCCATCTGACCACGATCGCCTTCCAATCCGATGGGGCCGGTCGCGGGAAGTTTCAGCGCAGCTTCCAGGACTTCGCCGTTGCAGGTGCAATAGGCGATGTTGTTCGTCACGGCCACGACCATTTCATTCCAGTCCTGCGGCTTGTAGTGCTTGAGTTGCTTGTAAGGCCCGGCGATCAGATAGTCGCGGCATTGCAACTGAGGCTGGCGGAGGAAGACGCCGCTGTCCGCGTTGGGCGTGGCGCGGAATTCGAGTTTGAGAATGAAGTCCTTCGGGAACTCGCGCGTAGTCCAAAGCTGCGCCAGCTTCCGGCCTTCGGTCGGCGTGGTGACGATGAGTCGCCCCTTCTTCGCGACGTAACGTCCATCGCTGCTCACAGCCTGGCCTTTGAAATCGTTGGTGCGAAAACCCCAGCCGCTCAGATCCGCGCCGTTGAACAGGCTCATGAAATCATTCTCAATGGTGAAATCATCCGGCTCGGTTTCCAGAAAATCCAGCGTCGCAAAAATCGGGTGCAACGCCGCCGCCCATTTCGCGTAGCCAGCTTGGTTGGGATGCAGGAGATCGGGAAATTCAGCCACCTTCGCATCGCCTTGCGCATCGGCGAAGAGCGGCCAGGTTTCGATCAGCGTGACTTGGGCGTCACCTTTCACGGCGGCAGCGTAAAGCTGGTTGAGCTTCTTGATTTTGTCGGCGGGACGTTTCTTGGTGTCGGAACTGGGAAAGACCTGGCAAAGAATGACGGGCATTTTCGCATCGTAATTTTTCAACGCGCCGAGGATGAGTTTCAAATTGGCCGCAATGATTTCTGGGTCGGCGTTTTCTTCCAGATCGTTCGTCCCGATCAGCAACACCACGCCGCTGGGATGCAGCGCGAGCACGTCCTCCTCTAACCGGATGAGCACGCCGCGTGTGGTGTCGCCGCTGATGCCACGGTTGGCAACTTTCATTCCGGGAAAACTGTTGCGTAAATCGTCGCCCCAGCCTTGCGTGATGGAATCGCCAAGGAACACCACGGCGCGCTGATCCTTCTGGACATGTTGCGCCCAGACACTGCGGCGTTCCGTCCAGACTTTTTGAAACCAGTCCGC
Source organism: Verrucomicrobiota bacterium (assembly GCA_025363535.1). Classification (GTDB taxonomy): domain Bacteria; phylum Verrucomicrobiota; class Verrucomicrobiia; order Limisphaerales; family CAIQOK01; genus CAIQOK01. The sequence continues at coordinate 4,024 of JANYDP010000239.1, forward strand.
ACGGCGAAGCGGGCCGGCACCCGGCAGGCCATCGTCAGTGGCAGGAATGACAAATGGCTTCGCCGCCGGAGCGGGGGGAATCTGGGCCATGCTTTCAAAAGCCAACCAGCCCGCCGTGAGAACGAGTAAGATGCGCGTCAATAATTTCATGGTTTGTGCGGACGATGGTCGGCCAATGGATTGCCCGAAGCAAGCACGGAGCGGGAGGTCGTCACTTGGAAACCATGACCGCCGGTTAAGATTTGCTTTGCCAGCGATGACTGGCTCCTTCATATCAAAAGCATGACGATTCCAAAAAGCTGCGGGTGGAATTATTTTTTAGTGCGAGCCTTGGTTTATTGCTGTCTGGTACTCGCGTCCATTTCCAGTCGCGCGGTGAGCTATGAAAAATCAGACGCGCTTCCACCGAAGCCGCTACGCGAATTTCGCGGCGTCTGGGTCGCGACGGTAGCGAACATTGACTGGCCCTCCAAACCCGGATTGACCACCGCGCAGCAGAAACAGGAGTTGCTCGCATTGCTGGATCGCGCGGTGCAGCTCAAGTTGAATGCCATCATCTTTCAAGTTCGCCCCGCGTGCGACGCGATGTACGCCTCGAAGATTGAGCCGTGGTCGGAATATCTCACGGGCAAGATGGGCCAGGCGCCGTGGCCGCGATACGATCCACTCGAGTTCGCCGTGGAGGAAGCGCATAAACGCGGACTGGAATTACATGCTTGGTTCAATCCCTACCGCGCGCATCATTTCCAGGCCAAGTCGCCCATTTCCGCCAATCACATTTCCAGGACGCGCCCCAACCTGGTCCGCAGCTACGGGAAATATCTCTGGCTCGATCCGGGGGATCCGGCGGTGCAGGATTATTCATTGAGTGTGGTCATGGATGTGGTGAAACGCTACGACGTGGATGGCATTCACTTCGACGATTATTTTTATCCCTACGAGGAGAAAGGCGCGGATGGCCGCGATCAGGATTTTCCCGACGAGGCGAGCTGGAAAAAATTCGGTGCGAATGGAAAACTCAGTCGCGACGACTGGCGGCGCGCGAACGTGAACCAGTTCGTCGAACGCGTCTATCAATCCATCAAGGCCGCCAAGCCGTGGGTGAAGTTCGGCATCAGCCCGTTCGGCATCTGGCGCCCGGGCTTTCCGACCCAGATCAAAGGCTACGATGCCTATGCCAAACTTTACGCCGACTCGCGCCTCTGGCTGGCGAACGGTTGGGTGGATTATTTCGCGCCGCAACTTTACTGGCCGATCGAGCCAAAGGAACAGAGTTTTCCCGTGCTGCTCGACTGGTGGACGCAGCAAAATCCGAAAGGCCGGGGAATTTATTCGGGCATCGCCGCATCCAGCGCCGGCAAATGGAAGCCGGACGAAATCCCCAATCAAATCCACCTCCTGCGGAAGCAGGCGGGTGCCAGCGGCTACATTCTTTACAGCCTGAAAAGTTTGCAGAACAACCCGTCGCTGTCGGGAAAATTGCACAACGATCTCAACGCCCAGCCGGCCCTCCCGCCCGCCACGGCCAACACCACGCGGCTTGATCCGCCGGTCATTTCCTTCAGCGGACTGGCGCGGCCAGAAAACCTAAGACTCACCTGCCGTTCCACGAACAGTCCGGCCGCCAGTTGGTTGATCCAAACCAAAACCAATGGCGAGTGGCACACGGAAACTTATCATGGCCGGATCGTCGCCAAATATTTTCGTGGTGTCGTGCCAGAGACGATTGCCGTGACGGAACTGGATCGTTCGGGAAATGCCGGACGGCCGGTGGTGTTTGAAAAGAAGAATTAACAACCAAGCCACCCAGAAGGGCGAACAGCTTTGTTCCTTCGTTTCTTGGTTGTTTCACTCCCCGCCGATGAAGTTGGTTTTGGAAGGGCTGTAAGCCGATTTTTGTCTGCGTCCTTGCGGACGGAGAGAATCATTTGTCTCAGCAGCCAGTACCCGAAACCCGTTTTGCTTGCGCAAACACTGGGACGGGCCGCCCCAGATGGTTTCCTATTTGGCCTTGCACCCGATGGGGTTTTCCGTGCCGCGTTGCTTGCGCTTCGCGCGGTGCGCTCTTACCGCACCTTTTCACCCTTACCCGCATCTCTTGCGAAACACGGGCGGTTTAATTTTCTGTGGCACTTTCCGTTGAAAAGTTTTTCAACTTTCCCCCCGCGTGTATCTCCGGCGGAACCGGAGTTACGTGGCATCGCGCCCGGCGGTGTTCGGACTTTCCTCCCCCGGCTTGCGCCGGAAGCGATTCTCCGCCCTTCCAAAACCGTGTTTATAGTACCGGCTGCGCTGGCCACTTACAAGCTGTCCTGCAAATAACGTTCGGCGGCGAATATTTTTATAGGGCTATGCACTTGATTCCCCTTGGCTGTTTCGCAGGCGGTTCCTACGATGCCGCGTCGTCGCACAGATTGCCCTATGGCCGGAGATTTTCGTGCCGAAACATGTTCGGTGACGGCGATTCTAATCGATCCATCCAAAAGCATCGCGGCACCTCAGGGGGAATCAAGTGCATAGCCCTATAAAATAAATGCGATTCGGGGACGAGTTGATACGGGAGCGGCTGGATGTGGCAGCTTACGCTACCCCCATCCAGCCTGGGGTGTGCTTGGTTTGCTCCCGTTTGATGGTGGCCCCCGCAAGGAGTTACACCGCCATCACGCCCGACGACACCGCCCACACGCCGGGGCCGTTGCTTCCCACGCCCCGCATCCGCGCATAATACACCGTGCCCGGAGTGAACCCATCCGCGTTAATCCCCGAATCATGCAGGAACGTTCCCTTGTCCTTCCAGTTGGACTCGACAGCCGGATCGCCCATGCAGACGCTCAACTCAAAACTGCCCGCGCCGGCCAGACTGTCTGCGCTGGCCATCATCGTGCCGCTCACCGCGCCGCGTGCGAACACGAAGTGCGCCGGGGCCGGGAGCGGATTCAGTGCGATGCCCTGCACGATGTCATGGCGCAAGTCGTAGCCCGTCGTTTGCAGTTTTGCCACGTCGCCATTGGCGACGAGTTCCAGATAAGGCGCGAGCCGTTTGAGCAGCGCCGTGAGGTTGTCGCGCGCCCCGTTGCGCGCCGTGATTTTCACGCTGTCGCCGGTTTGCGCCACTTCGAACAGCGAGTGATGACTGGCTTGCCCCGCGGCAATGTCCGTCAATTGCGGCACATACGCGGGCCACGGCAATGGATAATTCGCATTGCCCGTCAGAGACGCGCGGATGAGATCGGCCTTGGCATCGAATGCCGGGTCGCTCAACCGCTCGAACGAGATGATTAGCTTGGCTTGCATAACTTTTGAGTGGACTGAACGTTTCACCTGCCCTGGCCTGTCACCCCCCGCACAAGCGGGATGACCGGGGACGAGCCAACATCGGACGGAATGCAACGTTGTCAAGAGTGTAGATGAACGAAGCACCGCCTTTACAATTGCTTGTGATGTCCCACTCAATTACAAGCACTGGCGACATAGCGGGCGTGGTCGCATTCCTGACCGAAGTCTAAAACACTGGTGAGTGTGAAGAACGCCGAAGCCAGCCTTGGTGAACCGGGACAGCAGTACGAGGTGGGCAAGCTGTTGGGATGTTCAGTCTGATGTAGGTGAACTTTGCTTCCTTGTGTTGCGTTCATAACCGAGAAGCCATGCCAGCGTTTATTTTCTTGGCACTCTTCGTGCCTTGGTTGGCTCGCGGGTTCATATTCCCCGCCGGACAGCGCGACGAACGACGCCACGGGCAGACTGACTTTTTCGGGAGCGAGCAGGCCCGCGCCGGCAGGACGGCTGGCCTTCAGTTTTCCGCAGCCGGCCTGACGGCGCCGGGGCTGCGAGCGGTCAGGGGCGCGTTGAAAGCGAGGGAGATTTCCTCGTCACCGTTTGGGCGGGACACCGGCGTTCAAGGGCGTGCTGGTAGGCGTGTTGGTTGTGGTAAGTTTGAACGCCAATTCACCAAAATCCCAGTTCGGGATCGCAAGTATGATTTCATCGGTCGGACTGCGATAGACTTCCGTGCCCATCGCTGCCACGGATTCAAATTCATAAGGGCGCGGTTCTAGCAATATCACCAAGATCCCGCCGTCTAGTTTCACATTCTTGCTTTGAGAGAGGAGTCTTTCTCGTATGACTTCTTCCCATTTGCCAGTTGAGTAATAGGCAAAACCGAGCAGCCGCTTCTGCTGATCTCGCAAGTAATCCACGTCTCCGAAATATCCTGTTTCAGCTCGAAAGACTTGCCCTTTGTAAACCAGCGCATCGGGCACATCTGCTAGCTCGCAAGCTCGCAGTTGCCCCTCCTCGAACCAGACAAGCAGGTGGGACGCATCCATGTGTCATTAGGGGGCAAGTGCCTGTTTGCAGGCGCGTGCTCTGTTCAATTGGTTCTCAATAAAGTTAAGCGCTGTCTGACGCTGCTTATCAGTGGTCGCTTTCTTCAGCATTTCCTTTCCGTCCCGCACCGCTTCTTGCGCGATTTCCTTGGCCTTCCGCAACTGGTCGGGATTTAGTGCCTGCTTAACCTTATTCACATCAATCTTCTTGCCGAACTCAAACACTTTGCTTTTTTGGATCGCATCAAGAGTAGATCGTTTCAACTTAGCTTGGGCAATCTCTGCGGCAGTGCGCGTGTCCAGCGCAGCCAGATTCTCGGGATTAAGTGATCCCGGTCCTAGCCCGGCATCGCACTCCAAGCCGAAAGCGTCGATATAGTTTACGGGATTATTGCCTATCGCTCCGTAAAGGTTTTGGTTTGCTTTAACCCACGCCTCCCGCACCTCGCCTTCGGTCATTTCAGCTTCATCATCGGGATGGCTCCAGGGCGCTATACTTGCAGTTTGGTAAACAAGACTCCCGATGTCTCCCAACGGATCGGAGTTTAGCCACCTCTGCAAGCTCGGCGCGTAATAACGGTAGCCAAAATAATAAAGCCCTGAGTTTGCATGAAACTCCTTCGATGAGAATCGATAAGTATTGGCATTAGCCAGAGGCCCGCTCATGGTGAGCAGGTGCCCATACGGGTCGTAGCTGTATCTGGCCATCACGATTCCATTGGTATTAACCATTGCCGTGATGTTGCCGTTAGCATCCGCGTGGTAGTAGGCATGTCTTGGATTCACGGCTGAAGCCCGCGAGCGGGCTAGCAGCCCACCGATGCCGCCCGCGCCTTGCAGCGTCCTGCTCAGGTCGTTGCCTCGCGTGTAGATTATCTTGGCGTTGTTCCGCTCCCGCTTATTCAACATGGCGTACAAAATAATCTAGAATTTCTTCAAGTTTTGTCGGATCACCGTAACCAACAAATATATCAGCTGTTTTGGAACACCTCAACCAGTCCGAATCAGTCCGATCATATTTTAGTTCTTCCCAGAGCGCATTTTCCCAAGGGGTTGATTTAAGGTCAATAGTGATCTTCCACCCCGGGTTGTCCAGTGTATCAATTTTAATTCCATGGGCATGCTCCCATACACCATTGCACTGTGACATGTACCATTTTTGCACTCTATTAAGAATATTACTCATAGTTACGTTAGTCATTAAACATTAAGCTAAGTCGCAAGGATTTAGTCGGTAGCCTGGTGGGACTACATGGTGAGGGTGAGATTCTGGTTTAGTATCTGGCATTTTTGATTTAGGGAGGTTAATTGCCGGGCTGTTTTGATTGCAGTTACTACATCCACCAAATCCACTATTCCCCCCTCCTTGTAAATGGCTGATAGCATCTTGAATATCTCCAAGTGTAGCTGGCCGTGGAACCTGCAAATAAGGATTTCTTGGAAAACCTTCATAACCACTCGGTGCTGCGGGAGCAGGATCATGAACGTGAGGTGTTGGCACATCTTGACCTGCGGCTTTGTCAAAGTGACCACGTCCGAATAAGTCTATTGCTCGCC
>JANYDP010000249.1 GCA_025363535.1 Verrucomicrobiota bacterium
CGCCCGCGCTGCTGGAAAAAATCGAGCAGGTCGTGCGGCTGATCCGCTCGAAGGGCGTGGGTGTTTATTTTGTGAGCCAGAATCCGCGCGACATCCCGGACAAAATTCTCGGCCAACTGGGCAACCGTGTGCAGCACGCCCTGCGCGCCTTCACGCCCGCCGATCAAAAAGCCGTGAAGTCCGCCGCCGAAACTTTCCGCACCAATCCCAAGCTCGACACCGAGGCCGTGCTGACGCAACTGGCCGTGGGCGAGGCGCTGGTTTCGTTGCTCGACGAAAACGGTCAGCCGGGCATTGTCGAGCGCGCGTGGATTGTGCCGCCGCGCAGCCAGATCGGGCCGATCACCGTGCAGCAACGCCAGCAGATCATGCAAAATTCGCTCGTGGCGGGAGTTTATGAAAAAGTGGTGGACCGTGAATCCGCCTACGAAAAATTAAAGGCCGCCCACGCGCAGGCCGGGCCAGCCGCCTCAGCGCCGGCCACCGCCACCGCGCCATCCGGCGGCGGATTCTTCGATTCGCTCTTCCAGAAAACCAGCGCGCGCGGTGACAGCATCGCCACGACGATGGTCAAGAGTGTGACGCGCTCAATGAGCAGCACGGCGGGGCGGGAAATCATGCGGGGCGTGCTCGGCTCGCTGTTTGGCGGGCGCCGGCGGTGAGGCTGTAGCGCGGCGCTGGGACTGTTTCTTTACGTTGCCGTTTTCCCCAAAGTTTCCACAACGAAGAGGAGCGCGGCAGTGCGGCTTTCCACGCCGAGCTTTTGGAAAATGTTTTCCAAATGTTTGCTGACCGTGCGCGGACTGAGGTCAAGGATGATTCCAATTTCAGGATTGCTCTTGCCTTCGGCGACCCAGCGCAGCACTTCGCTTTCACGACAAGTCAGGCCGAGTGTTTCCAAAAGAGCAGGAGTAAATACCGGCTGCTCCTCGGTCAGCAAAAGGATGCGATGCACGGAAGTGTTTTCGGCGATGCGGACGGCGAGCCGGCGGTTTTCGCACGGAACAAAAAGCGTCTCCGGGAAAAGCGGAACGGAAGCCGACTGTTTGAGCGTCGGGTTTTGGCGTTGAATCCAACGCTGCAATTCTTTTGGCAGCGAGCCGTTCGCCGGCGGGCCGGGGAAATAATTTTTCAACCATTGCTGCGCCAGTTCCGAAATGCACTGCACTTCGCCAGTGCTGGTCAGCACGATGATACCGTGGCCGGTCGCCGTGTATTTCCCCGCAACCCGCTCCGTCGTGACATCCGGCTGGCGCGAAGATTTCTGCGCGCGGTGCTGCTCGCGAAAGATAAAGGCGTGACCGCTGATCTCGATGCGATCGTGGTCTTGCAACTGAATCGGGTCGCGGATGCGGCGGCCGTTGAGGAGCACGCCGTTGCTGCTGCCGAAGTCCACCAGCCATTGACCTGAATTCCCATGCGCATGAACCAGCGCGTGCCGTCGCGAGACGCGGACATCATCCAGAACGATGTGGTTCTCCGGCAGGCGGCCGATGGAACAGTCCCCATTAATCTGAAAACGTTTACCGTTCCCTGCTTGCAACCAAGCTTCCATGTGCCGCCGAGCATAACCTCCTTGTTTAATTGCGCAATCAATGAGAACGTCGCGGCAAACCTGAGTGGAAAACGAGCCGACCAGTTCCGCCGCGCCAACGAACATGCGCACGCTTGCCGCCGGATCAAAATTCGGCCAGGGGCGTTTTACGCTCAAAAAAATTCTGGGCCAGGGAGGAATGGGGACGGTCTGGCTCGCGCAGGATGAGCGCCTGGACGAACTGGTCGCGCTGAAATTTCTTCCGCCGCAAGTTCGCTTTGATGCAGTAGGTCTGGCCGGTTTGCGCCGCGAAACCCAGCGCAGCCGCAAGCTCTCTCATCCCAACATCGTCCGCATTCACGACCTGCATGAAACGGAAGGCGAGGATGCCTCCATTGCGATGGAGTATGTGGCCGGAATGACCCTGAGCGCGTTGCGTCTGACGCAGCCAAATGAAGTTCTCACCTGGGCAAGGCTGGCCCCGCTGGTGAAACAACTTTGCGACGCCCTGGACTATGCGCACGGCGAAAAGGTGATTCATCGCGACCTCAAACCGGCGAACCTGATGATCGACAGCAACGGACGGTTGAAGCTCGCTGATTTCGGCATCGCCAGCGTAATCAGCGATTCGATGAGCCGGGTCTCCAACCAGCCCGCCAGCGGCACGCTGCCTTACATGAGCCCGCAGCAAATCAACGGCGAACGTCCCCAGGCGACCGACGACATTTATTCCCTCGGCGCGACGCTCTATGAATTGTTGATGGGGACTCCGCCATTTCACAGCGGCCAGATTTTGCATCAGGTTTTGAACAATGAACCACCATCGCCGCAAGCGCGCCTCGCAGAGCTGGGTTTGGA
>JANYDP010000265.1 GCA_025363535.1 Verrucomicrobiota bacterium
CTCCTCACAGACTCTTATTTCAAGCCACGCCCGCTTTGGATTGGTTACGGTCTTCTGGATTTTCCATTCTCGACAGTAGGTGACACGCTGTTGTTACCATTCGATTGGAAAATTAACCGAGACCAAATGAGCATGAAGTGAAGGGGTCTGAAGGGGTCAGTCCTGCCTTGACGCCAAAGCGGGTGATGGTTAAACCGGCGTCATGCCTCATGCCTCCACTACCGGTCCACACCATCGAGGCAAGGCCAGTTGAACGTTCCCCGCGCCTCACCAACTCAGATACCTCAGCACCTGCACTTCCTTTCTGAACACCAGTTCGATGGTGTTGCCGTCGAACTCCACGGCCAGCGGCGCGCGCTCTTGAAAATGTTCCCACAGGGGTTTGCCGCTGCCCGGATCAATCCGACGGAGTCGGAAGAACGGCGGCTTGCGCAAAATGGCCGTCAGATCGTTGCCGCCGCCTTCCTCTTCATCGCCGGGATCGTAGGACTGCATCGTGTAAATGATTTTGCCCGACAGATACGAGATGAAGCCGTGCGCGTCCGTGTTCCATAAAATTTTCCCGCTCCGGGAATCGAGCTTGTAAATCATCGCGCTGGTCTTGTCGGTGATGTCAATCTGCCGGGAATACCTGATCTTGTCCGGGCTGGCGGTCGTGGTGTTCACATACACGTTGCCCACGTCGTCGAAGAAAATTCCGACCACGCCCACCGACGGCAGCCGCCAGCGCGCCGAGCCGGTCTGCAATTCAAACGCCGTCAGCACCGCCTCGTCGAAAACGTACAGCCAGTCGCCCCGTTCCACGCACGGCCCCGCGCCAAAAGCGGACTCGCCCGCGCCGCCGGTGAGGTTGTAAGTCAGCGCGGCCGACCAGAGTTTTTGATTCGCCTTGTCCAGCACGATGACGCTGCGGTTCGCGGTAAGGACGTTGACGGTCGCGAGCGGAAATACCGACGGCGACCCGGTCACTTCGCCCGTCCAATCCGCTGCGCCGGTCGCGCCCGGCAGATGCAGCGTGACTTGATAGCGGCTTTCGTCGTCCACCACTTCGTCACCGCCGCGCGCGCGCTGTTGCTCGTTGAGGATTTCGTTCGCGACATCGGCGGTTTTGGTGATGGTCAGGTCGCCGGCGAGCGCGGATTTTTTCGGCGGCGCTTTCATGGCCTTCCGCGAAACAAATTTTTCTTCGAGCAGCCGGTACGACAATTCCACCGGCCCGTCGGGACTCGGGATCAACTGCCGCCCAGCGTGCCGAACCGAAACGGACGCGCCGGGAGCTTTCGTTTTGGTTTGGTCGTTCATGGCCGCCAGCGTGCGTTCCTGATTTGCCGCGGTGGCGAGCACGGCGGGCAAGGCGATGCGTCCGGCCAGGGGCAAGTTTTGCGCCTGCGTGGCGACTTTCTCCGGATCGAGCGCGCGGTGGTCGTTGGCCGCCGCGCGACCCACCGGCAACCCGGCCCCGGGGGTTTGGTCCGGCTTCGTTGCCACGACATCCGGCTGGATCGCCGTGCCGATTTTTTCCACCGCCACTTCGCCGGAAGCCAGCTTGACGTGGGTGATCGTGGGCTGTCCCGCGTCACCGGTGCCGGTGAAGATGAGTTCGTTGGTCGTCTCCGTCCAGCGTCCGAAGCCCGCCGCGCGGGGAATTTCCGACGAGGGTTTGCCATTGTCCCAATCGAAGCGCGTGAGTCGCTCCGGCGAGATGACCCAGACGTTCTGGCCGCTGACGCGGAGTTCGAGCGCCGCAGCCGCCGCGCGCAACATTTCGGCGAGCATTTTTTCACGCGCCGGCATTTTCGGGGCGAAGTCGGGATTTTCGTTGTTGGCTTTTTCAATGATGGCCGCAAAGGCTTTCAACTCGCGGTCCACGGCGCGTTCGATCCGCGCCTGATCAAGCAGCTCGCGCGACCAGATTTCCTTTTGCGTCTTGAGATCGTAACGCGCCAGGCTGCCGCCGCGCAGAAAAACAATCTGCCCCTGCCCCGCCAACTTCGCCGCGCCGGAGTGAACCATCTCGGGGAAACGCACGGCAAACACGGGGCGCGGCACCGACCCGAACCACGCATACCAAATCCAAACGCCGACCAGTACGGCGACGACCGCACCCAGCGCGGCGGCGATTTTCCCAACCTTCCGCCAGCGGTCCGCCTCGACCATGAAGCGTTGTCCGGCGTACGCGGGAATTTCCGTGCCCTGATTCGCCGCGCGGGTCTGACACCGGACGGAGCAGACGTAACCAAACAGTTCCAGGCACTGCGGACAGATGGGTTTCCCGCAGACCACGCACCGCTCGGTAGTCTGCTGGCGCGGATGCTTGGAGCAGACAGGCAGCGGCGCTTCCGCCGCCGTGACGGGGGGCGGCGCAACGGGACTTGGCGGCGCGCTCGCAGGGGACACACGCAAACGCGGCGCGGTGTTCACGGAGGGTTCAGCGATTTCGCCCGCGCCGGCAGCGGCCTGTTCTGCCAGTTCCTTGCGAATCAACTCGTTGATGAAGTCGGAGGAATCCAGACCGCAACTCGCGCAGACAAAGCGGCCAGGATTGCGCGCCATGTCCGGCGTGACGGCAAATTCAAAGCGCGCACCGCAGGAGCATTGGAGTTTCATGGAGTGAGTGGTTGCAACCGAGGGATTGAAGCAGGGAACGAATTCATTGGCACGGAGAAATTGACCGGTGGAAAACGTGAAAACAAAATCACGTTTCACGTTTCACGCCTCACGGCCCGGGATTCAACAGCCGGACTCCCGGAGCCAGGGGCAGCGCCACCGCCGCGTTGCTCTGGCTCATTTCCACATGCCCGTCCGTGAACAAAATATTTCCCCCGAACTGATGATGATTGTTGCCCGGCGGTTTGCCGGTGGCGGAAAAAACCGGCTCGCCCAAGCTTTTGGAATTCGTGTTCACCTGCGCGTCCGACATCAGCCCCGCCGGCTCGCCGGCCCGCTGCCGGCCTTGGTAGTAGGCATAGCTGATTTTGGCCGTCCGCAATGAAGCGTCCGCCGACAGCGGCGCATCCTGGCTGCCGGGGCAGTGGAAAATTGTCTGATCCACGGTGTAACGCGGCACCAGCAACGCCAGCGGCTCCCGGGAAAATTTCGCATCCGCAACAACCGGATATTTCCCGGCGTGATCCTGGGCGTAAATTTCCTGCGCGAGAAATATTTTTTGCAGACTGGCCTGACAATTTTGCCGGGCGCTGCGCTGGTAGTTGGGCGAACTGAATCCGAAATAGAGCGTCGAGATGACGACCAGCAAGGCCAGCGTGATGAGCAGCTCGATCAACGAGAACCCCGCCACCGGGCGCGGCGCGACGCGGAAACGGACGGTGGATGAAGCGGCGGTCATGCGATGGCTATAACGGAAAACCGGCGGGTTGGCAACCACCCCGGTTTGCAGGGGGCCGGTGACTGCGGTGGTTATGGCTGAGTCAACAATCCCGTGACGAGCGCGGTCGGAAGCCAATCCATCATCCCCAAAATCTGGTACAAAAAAAATGACCCTGCGGAAGGGAAATAACCGCAAGGTCACTCTCCGGAGAAGGCGCTGCCCCCAACTCAACACCCCCTCACGTCTTTGGGCTGCGGTCGCAGCGCTATTCGTGGATGCCGCCGCAGGTCAACAAGGATTTTCGCACTGGCGTTCGCCTTCCTGATCCTGGGTGCATAAAAATTATCGCGCCAGCACGGCGGCGGAAGACGGGGGTTGAACGGGACGGCTCCGGCGAACGGGGGCCGCGCCTTTCACGGCTTTGACTGCTGGAGTGGCGGGTGTGTTACGCTTCGCAGTTGCCAGCTTGCTCGCCGACGCACTCACCAGCCGGAGGAGTTGTTCGGCCTTGAACCAGTTTTCCTCGTCGCGGCCAGACTGACAGCCGTCCAGCTGCCAGATATGCCGGGCGAGCCGGGCGATGTCTTCATGGTTGAAAGTATTTTTCATTTTCCTGGCGATCTTGCTTTCAATCCCGCTCCGCCCGGCAATTGGTGGCGTATAAATCCGGCCGCCATGCCAGATTACCGGGCGGTGATGCTGCCCCCCGTTTCAGCATCGCATCAAGCTTCGCGTCGGTGCCCTTGGCGAAGAAATCCATCCGGCCCAAGGCCGCTGCTTTTTTGAGCTGAAGCAACGCGCCGGACGTGGCCGACGGGGCGGCGCCTGAGTCGAGCAACGCGACGAGCGCGCGGGAATGATTGTCATTCACCGCCAGCCACAGGCTTATCCATTCCACGACTTTTTCCGGCAACGGCGGCTCGGCGCGCGCGGCCACGACGATCATGGCCGCCGCCGCCGCTTCACTGGCGGCCAGCCGCCGCAGCGAGGCGTTCGTCAGGAGTTCAAAATTCCACGAGCAATAAATCAGGCGGCCACCGAGTCCGCTGCCACTCGCGAGCCGGCCCAGCAACTCGGTGGCGGTCTGGCCATCGGCGGAACTCTCGCACGCCACCAGCGCCTTCAAGTCCCGGCCAGGCTCGAAGGGATCCATCAAGGGATGGCTCAACACCAGTTGCATGGGGAAATGGTAGGGCGGCGGCCCGCGCGGCACCATTGGCCATTGCCCTAAACGTGTTTGGGTGATTGATGTAGCCCGCCTAAATAATTTACCTAACCGCACGCGGACCGCCGGAGGATTTGACCGGGGGCAGGGGCGGCGGGGAAACGGAAAACTTTCCAGCCATCAACCCGCCAACGCCCGGCCCGGGTTCTCCCATTCGACGGCAAAACGGATCAGCTGGGAGGTGTTTTTAAGCTTGAGCTTTTTCCGGATGTTGGCGTTGTGGACGGCGACGGTTTTGACGCTCAGGTGAAACTGCCGGGCGATTTCCTTGGGCGACCGGCCGGCACCGATCCCCTGGAAAATCTCAAATTCGCGGTCGGTGAGAATTTCCATCGGCGACTGGTTCGCCCGGGGTTTGCCGGAGAACCGCTGCAAGAGGTTTTCCGACATTTCCCGGCTCACGTAAACCCGGTTGTCCAGCACCTGCCGGATGGCCCGCACGAGTTCGGCGGGCGGCTGCTGTTTGGAAATGTAGCCACTGGCCCCGGCGCGCAGCATCCGCTCGGCATAGAGCGCCTCATCATGCATGGAGAGGGCCAGAAGGACGATCCCGGGATGGAGGGTCTTGAGATCCTTGACCAGTTCCAGCCCGTTCTTGCCGGGCAGCGTGACGTCCACCAAAGCCAGATCGGGCGCAATTTTTTGCAGCGCGGCCAGGGCTTGCTGGGCATTTTCCACCTCGCCGCAGACCTGCAGATCCGGCTCGCGATTGATCACTTCGCGAAGCCCCTCCCGCATCATGGGATGATCATCCACGATCAATATTTTTTGCGCCTGGACGCAGGGGACGAATTGGATTTGCGGGTTGTCATATTATTTTTTCCTGCGGGCAGCCGGGGCCGGCGATGGCGAATTTCCACCACCCGCCGAGGACAGAGATACGGTGCAGGCGACGGTGGTGCCGCGGCTCGACGGAGATTCTATGGTGACGGTGCCGCCAATCATGGCCGACCGGTAGCGCATGATCCTCAGCCCCATGCCGGTTTTTTTCCGCTGCCGGGCGGGCCGGCCGGTACCGTCGTCTTGAATGGCCAGCGTGATCCGGCCGGCGGCGGTGGAAAGGCGGATATGGATGCGGCCCGGCTTGCCGTGCTTGATGGCGTTGGTGATGGCCTCCTGCGCGATCCGGAACAGGTGCGTGGCGACAACATTGTCCGCGATCATGACCGGGCGGCGGCAGGTGAAACGGTAGCCGACTTTGAACAGCATTTTCGTCCGCTCGGCCAATGTCTGGAGCGCCACCATCAAGCCGTTGGGCTCCGGCTCCACCGGATGAATGCCGCGGGCGAGATGGCGCGTCTGGGCGATGGCTTCGTACACTACTTCCAAAATCCGCCCCAACTCGCGGGACTCCGCCAGACCTTTGACGACGAGCTGGTCGCGCAGACTGCTGGTCAGGTACGCCGTGCCCACCAGGAGCTGGCCGAGTCCGTCGTGCAAGTCTTGGGCGATGCGGCGGTATTCCCGTTCACCCACCTGGAGGATTTCACTTTCCAGTTCGCGGCGATCCGTGATGTCGCGCAAAAAAACCGAGGAGTACTGAAATTGTTCCTTGTCCCACAACGGGTGGGCGTCCACCAGCACATGACGGATGGAGCCGTCCCGACGGCGGCGCGTTATCGGAAAATTGCGGACGGTCTCGTGGTTGGCCAGCCGCTCCAGCAGTTCGCGTCCCTGCGCGCAATCCGCGCAGAACTTGTTGAAAAATTGTCCCACGTAATCCGCCGCCGTGTAGCCAAGCAGATCCAGTTGGGCCAGGTTCGCGCGCAGGATGGTGCCGCTGGCGGACAGCCAAACCAGGCCAATGGGAGCCTGCTCGAAAAAAGTCGCCAGATGATGCTCGCTGCGCCGCAGCGCTTCTTCCGCGCGCTTGCGCTCGGTGATGTCCCGGCCTTCAGGAATGAGCCAGATCACGCGGCCACGCTCATCACGCACCGGTTTCAGCGAGAAGTCAATCGTATGCAGCGTACCATCGGTCGCCGGATGAGTGGTCTCGAAGCGGACAAATTTACCGGCGGCGGTCTGGCGGATCGCCGCCCGCAATTGTTTCTGCGAGGCGGCGGAATGGGTCCACCACGGGGTTTCCCAAAACGGTTTGCCGATGACTTGCTCGACGGGAATGCCGGCAAATTTCAGGGCGGATTGATTGGCTTCCATGACGATGCCCCGACGATTCAGAAGGCCGATGAACTCGAAGGTATGATCCAGAACCGCCCGCGCCTTTTGTTCGCTGACTTGCAACGCGGCCTCTGCCCGCTTGCGTTCGGTGATGTCGGTGATGATGCCAATGACGCCGATGATTTCGCCCCGGGCGTTGCGGAGGGGGCTGGTCGAATTCGAAGCCCAGCCGGACCGGCCGCTTTGCGGCACATTAAAAGGCACCTCCACCGGGGGAACTGTTTCGCCCGCTAGGGCGCGATGCATATGATCAATAACGCCTGTCTCCCGCAGAAATGGGAAAACCTCCTCCGGGTGTTTGCCAATCACGGCGGCGGCGGGCAGACCGGTCAACTCCTCCATGAACGGGTTCCACACCAAGTGTTTCAAATCGCGGCCATTGACGATGATGCCCTCTTTCGCACCGGCGATAATCTGCTGGTTGAACTGGCTGAACTCCCGCAAGGCCGCCTCCGCC
>JANYDP010000274.1 GCA_025363535.1 Verrucomicrobiota bacterium
AACGGCGAAATGGTTTTGCTCGGCTTGGGCGATCATTTGTTTCGCGGCGCGACAGTTTCGCCCTATCGCGAACTCGCCGAGATGGCGAAAGTCTCGAACGGCAAAAGCGTTTCCGCCGTGAACCGCATTTCCGCCGACGAACTGAAAGGCTACGGCACGATTGCTGGCCAACGCCGCCCGGAAAATTCCCGGCTCATTGACATTTCGCTCATCATCGAAAAACCCGCTGTGGCCATTGCCAGAGAAAAACTTCACGTCAACGACCTGCCCGCCGAAACCTGGCTCGGCTGGTTCGGAATGCACCTGCTTGCCCCCTGCATCTACGACGTGCTGGGCGAAATGATCCGCGACAACATCCGCGACAACGGCGAATTCCAACTCACCCGCGCCCAGGAAATCCAGCGCCAGCGCGAAGGTTATCTCGCCCTGGAGATGACCGGTGCGCGGCGTTTCGATTTCGGCGTGCCGGATGATTTTGTCCAAAGCGTGCAGGACTTTCGGCGGGGGTAGCACGCAAGTCCGCAAAGTCCGCTCGTGAGCTGAACACAAAGCTTGCGACGGCCGGAGGGCGCTTCTACGCTGAGATTTGATGCGTCTGCTCGACCGCTATTTACTCCGTGAGTTGCTGATCCCGCTGGGCTTTTGTCTGGGCGGGTTTCTAATTTTATGGATCGCGTTTGATTTGTTCGGCCAGTTGCAGTGGTTGCAGGAACAGGGGTTGTCGGTGGCGAACATCGCGAAGTATTACGCCTTCAAGTCACCGGGGTTTTTGATTCTCGTGCTGCCGGTGGCGCTGTTGCTGGCGATGCTTTACACGCTGACGAATCATGCGCGTCACCACGAGATCACGGCGATCCGCGCGGCGGGTGTGAGCCTGCTGCGCCTGAGTGTTCCGTATCTGGCCGTGGGCTTTTTTTCCAGCGGGCTGCTGTTTGCGCTGGATGAATTCTGCGTGCCGCACCTGGAGGAGGTGGCCGAACAACTGTTCGTTCCCCACGGCAAGCTGCGTTTTCAAAGCGTGCAAAACAAACCCGTCAAGAGCCTGCACTTCGTCAACGCGGTGAGCGTGGGTGAGAAGCGCCACTGGTTCATCGGCATCTACAACCAGCAGACGGGCGAGATGATCAAGCCGCATGTGGACTGGGATTTGCCGGATCATTCGTTCCGCTCGATCGAGGCCGACCGCGCCATCCGCACCAACGGCGTGTGGACCTTCTACAATGTGCGCGGCTTCAACAACCGTTCGGGCACCAACTTTCTGAATCAGCCCGTGCCGCAGGCCGCCGTCGCCACGTTCCCGGAATTTTCCGAGACGCCGGAAATGATCCGCAGCGAAATCGTGATCAACGACCAGCACAACAATCAGTCCGCGACGCACTCGGCGAACATTCCCGTCGCCCAGATTTACAACTATCTGCGGCTGCATCCCCAGCCGGAGCCGGTCATGCGTGCGTGGATTTACACGAAGCTGCACGGCCGGTTCGCGGGACCCTTCGCCTGTCTGGTCGTGGTGCTGGTGGCGATCCCCTTCGCCGCTGCCTCGGGGCGGCGCAACGTGTTTGTGGGCGTGGCGGCGAGCATCCTGATCTTTTTCACCTACTTCGTCGTGCAGCAGTTTGGTTTTACGTTTGGCGAAACCGGCAAGGTGCCGCCCTGGCTGGGCGCGTGGCTGCCCAACTTGTTCTTCGCCGGCGGCAGCCTGTGGGCCATTGCGCGGGTGCGGTGAGTTTCTGGTTTCCGGTTTATGGTTGTCCGTCGGGCGACGAAATTCCGGCGACAAAAAACTAGCAACAGGAAACCAGAAACCCGAAACTCCGCGCCGTGAGCGACGAACTAAAAAAACTGCAGGCGCGTTACGACCGGCTGGAACTCCTGTACCACGTCGGGAACGTCATCCATTCCACGCTCGATCCGCAGGAGGCGCTGCAACTGATCCTGGCGGAAGCCGTGCGGCTGATGCACGCCTCCAGCGGTTCCGTCGTGCTGGTGAATCCGACCACGGCCTTTCTCGACATCCAGGTTTCCCAGGGTTTGCCCGCCAGCGCCGCCGCGTTGAAACTCCGCGTTGGCGAGGGCATCACCGGCTGGGTGGCCCGCACCGGCAAGCCCGCGCGCATCGGCGACGTGGCCGGCGATGCGCGCTACATCATGTTGCACAAAAACGTCCGCTCCGAGCTGGCCGTGCCGTTGGAGGTCAACGGCGAGACGCGCGGCGTGATCAACGTGGATTCGGAGCGTGCGGATGCCTTCACCGCCGCCGACCAGGAATTGCTGGAGACGCTCGCGTTGCAGGCGGCGCGGGTGATCCAGAACACCTGGCTTTATGAACAGCTCCGGCTCAAGGCGCGGTTGTTTGAAGCGCTCGCCAATGTCAGCCGCACCATCAATTCCACCTTGAACCTGGGCGACGCGCTGAACGTTGTCACGCGCGAAGCCTGCCTGCTGATGCGCGCAAAGATGTGTTCCCTGATGCTGCTCGACAAAACCGGGGAGTGGCTGGATTTGCGGGCCAGCCACGGTGCCGGTGACGCCTACCTGAGCAAGCCGCGATTGAGTGCGGCAGAAAGTTTGCTCGGTGTGGTGGCGCGCCGCAAAAAGCCCATGCAGGTCGCCAACGTCCAGGTGTCCACGCGCTACCAGAACGTGGATGTCGCGCGGCGCGAGGGACTGGTCTCGCTGTTGAGTGTGCCGCTCCAGTTCGGCGGCCAGGTCACCGGTACGTTGAGCGTCTATACGGGCCAGCCGTATAATTTTTCCAACGAGGAGATCCGCATTCTCGCCGCGCTGGCCGAGCTGTCCGCGATTGCCATTGAAAAAGCGCGGCTCTACGAACGCATCGTGGATGTGGAAGAACAGTTGCGGCAGAATGAAAAACTGTCCGCGCTCGGGCTGCTGGCGGCGGAGGTGGCGCACGAAATCCGCAATCCGCTCACGGTGATGAAGATGTTGTATCACTCGCTGGATCCGAAATTTCCCCAGGGCGATCCGCGCAACAAGGATGCGCAGATCATCCGCGACAAGATGGAGCTGCTGAACAAGATCGTGGAGCAGATCCTCGATTTCGCCCGCACGAGCGAGCCGAAGCTGGCTCCGGTGAATTTGAATCTGCTGATCGAGGAGCTGGGCCTGCTCGTGCGCCACAAGTTGAAAAAACAAAACATCCAGTGGGTGACGCAACTGCAGCCGGATCTGCCGCTGATCCTCGGCGACGCGACGCAGCTCGAACAGGTTTTTTTGAATCTGCTGCTCAACGCGGCGGAGGCCATGCCGGGCGGTGGCAGGCTGACGATTGCCACCCAGGTAATCCGGGCGGAGCGCGCCGCCGCCGATCCCGTCCGCCTCGTGGCCTTCGAAATTCAGGACACTGGCGGGGGCATGACCGAGGAACAGCAGCGGCGCGCTTTTACCTCGCTGCTCAACACGACCAAGCGCACCGGCACCGGCCTGGGCCTGGCCATCGTGCAGCGCATCGTCGAGGCGCATCGCGGCAAACTTTCCCTCAGTTCGCAAATCGGCGCAGGCACGAAGATTTGCGTGGCCTTGCCGGAACACTCTTCGGAAAATTAACCGTTAGACTTGCGCGAAAATATAAAACCCGCTATTCCCCTCGCATGGAATCCCGGGAAGCACTCATCGCACTTAATCTCATTGAAGGCGTCGGCCCGGTGCGCGTGCGACAATTGCTCGCGCATTTCGGTGAAGCGCCCGCCATTCTCCAAGCTTCCAAACAGCAGCTCCAGCAGGTGCGCGGCATCGGCGGGGACACCGCCGAAAATATTTCCAACTGGGAAAAATCCGTGGACCTCGCGGACGAACTTAAGCGCATCACGGATTACGGCTGCCACGTTTTAATTTCGTCCGATGAAAATTATCCCGCGCTGCTTCGGGAAATTTACGACCCGCCCATCGTGCTTTACGTCAAAGGCGAGTTGACGGCGAAAGACAAAAACGCCGTCGCCCTCGTCGGCTCGCGGATGACCACGCATTACGGCATCGAGACGGCGCGCAAGCTGGCGTATCAGCTCGCCTACGTTGGCGTCACCGTCGTGAGCGGCGGCGCGCGCGGGATTGATACCGCCGCGCATCAAGGCGTGCTGGCGGCGAAGGGGCGGACGATTGCGGTGCTGGGCACGGGCATCAATTTGATTTTTCCGCCGGAGAACGCTGAACTGTTCGAGCGCATCGCGGAGAACGGGGCAATCATCACGCAGTTCCCTTTCAACCGGCCGGCGGACAAGCAAAGTTTTCCCATCCGCAACCGCATCGTCGCGGGCATGACGCTCGGCACGGTCGTCGTCGAGGCCAATCTCACGAGCGGCGCGCTGATTACGGCGAACATGGCGGTGGAGGCGGGGCGGCAAGTGTTTGCCGTGCCGGGGCGGATTGATTCCCCGCGCAGCAAGGGCTGCCACGAGCTGATCAAGAAGGGCGCAAAACTGTGCGAAGGCGCGGAGGATATTTTGAGCGAATTCGAATATTTGTTTCCGTCGAGCAACCGCCCGCCGGGCGCGGGCGAAACCGGTGTGCTGCCGGCGCTGGAACTGGGCGGCAACGAGCAGAAGGTTTATGCCGCGCTGGATCACGAGGAGCGCAGCATTGACGAAATCATCCGGCTCAGCGGCCTGCCGAGTTCCGCCGCGAGCGTAGCGCTGCTGGGGTTGGAAATGAAACGGCTGGTGAAGCAGTTGCCGGGAAAAATGTTTATGCGCAACCGGTGAGGGCTGCCGCCGCCCGTCGGCGCGCCGTAAACTAGCCGCTTGGTTAGCTAGACAGGGCGGCCAATTGGCGTGACTCTGGCGGGCGAACTATGATTTCAAAAATGAACAACTCACGTTCAAGGCAACTGCCGACCTTGCTGCTCTGCGGTCTTTTGTGGGGCTTGGGTGCCTGCGCGCAAAACAACAACGGCTGGACTCTGGTCTGGTCCGATGAATTCAACCAGACCAACGGGGCGGCGCCCGATCCGGCGAAATGGACCTACGATCTTGGCGCCGGCGGCTGGGGAAATGGTGAACTGGAAAACTACACCGCCCGCACCAACAACGTGCGGGTTGAAAATGGAAAACTGGTGATTGAAGCCCGCCAGGAAAATTATCTCGGGAGCAGTTACACCTCCGCCCGACTCAAAACCCTGGGCAAGGTGTCGTGGGTTTACGGCCGCATCGAGGCGCGC
>JANYDP010000303.1 GCA_025363535.1 Verrucomicrobiota bacterium
CGACGAACTTTCGGTGAACGAACTCCAGGAAGTCACGCGGCTCGGTCAGTCGCGCATCTCCACGCATCTCGGGCTGCTGGCGGACTGTGATCTCGTGCGCGCGCGGCGGGAGGGCAAGCGCACGTTTTACAAACTCAACCCGGACGCCGACGCCGTGGCGGGCGAGTTCATCCAACTGGCGATTCGCGGCGCGAAGGAACTGGCCGACCATGCCAGCGACCAGATCAATCTCAAGCGCGTCCTCGCCCGCCGCAAAGAACAGGCGCAGGTCTATTTCAATCAAGTCGCCGGGCGGTTCGACCGCGTCTATGGGCCGGGCCGTTCGTGGGAGGCGTTCGGACATCTGCTCTTGCGCATCCTGCCGCCGATCACTGTCGCGGACCTGGGCGCGGGCGAGGGGTTGTTGAGCGAACTGCTCGCGCGGCGCTGCAAGAAGGTCATTGCGGTGGACAACTCGGAAAAAATCGTCGCCTTCGGTGCGGCCAAGGCGAAGAAGAATCATCTGAAAAATCTGGAGTTTCGCCAAGGTGATTTGCAAAATCCGCCGATTGAAGCCGGCAGCGTTGACCTCGTGATCTTAAGCCAGGCATTGCATCATGCCGAAGATCCGGCGGCGGCACTCATCAGCGCGGGGAAGCTGCTGAAGCCGCACGGGCAAATTTTGATTCTCGATTTGCTCAAGCACAGTTTCGAGAAGGCGCGCGAACTTTACGGTGACCGCTGGCTGGGTTTTGCCGAGAGCGATCTGCATCGCTGGCTCGAAGCGGCGGGTTTCAAGAAAATTGAAATCAGCGTCGTCGCCCGCGAGGAGCAGCCGCCGCATTTTGAAACGATGCTCGCGGGTGCGGAGAAATAAAAACCGGCAGCGGCGAACGGTTTCCCCCATTTGTTCGGCATTGTCAACCCGCCAGCCGGCTCATAGGCTGACGACCGCACGATGCCTACGGCCCAACAACATTCGGCTTTGTCCGCGACGAATTGTGAAGTCGCCTTCGACAATCTGACGCGGCAGCTTTACGCGACAGACGCTTCGATCTATCAGGTCGAACCCACGGCGGTGGCGTTCCCGCGCGACGCCAAGCAGGCGCGGGTCATCATCAAAGCGGCCACCCAGGCGGGCATCCCGATCATTCCTCGCGGTGCGGGCACCGGTCTGGCCGGCGGCGCGCTGGGCGAAGGTCTGGTGATTGACTTCGCCCGCCACAACAAACAGATCACCGACCTGGATTTGGAGAAGGGCACCGTGCATGTCGGCGCGGGCGTCGTGTTGGATCAGTTGAATAATTTTTTGCGGCCGCATGGACGTTGTTTCGGGCCGGACGTGGCGACGAGTGCGCGGGCGACGCTCGGCGGCATGATCGCGAACAATGCAAGCGGCGCGCACACCTCGGTTTACGGCACCACGGCCGATCATGTCGCGGGCGTGGAACTGATTTTGTCCGGCGGCCAGCTTGCGCGGCTTTATCCCCAGCAGGATTCCATGCCGCACCAGCGCGAGTTGCTGGAGGACATGGTTTCGCTGAACTCGCTGATGATCGCCGAGCGTTTTCCGGCGGGCTTGCAGAAACGCTGGCCGGGCTACGCGTTGAACCGCTGCCTCCAAGAACCGGGGAACCTCATCAATCTCATCTGCGGCAGTGAAGGCACGCTGGGTCTGATCGCCTCTGCCGATTTGAAGATTGTCCGGCTGCCCAAGCGCAAAGGATTGGTGCTGATTTTTTTCAAGTCAGTGGCCGAGGCGATGCAGGCGACGGTGGAACTGGCGGATCTCAAACCCGCCTCGGTGGAACATCTGGACCGCATCCTCTTTGATCAGACCCGCGGTCAGCCGGAGTTTCAGGCCGTCCGGGATTTGTTGGAACTGGATGCCGAGCCGTGCGAATCCATCCTGGTCGTGGAATTTTTTGAAGACGTGGCGGACCGGCTGGCGGCGGTCGAAGCGCGCCGGCTGGGGTTCCGCGAAAAAATTCTTGGCGACCCGGCCCAGGCTGATCTGGTGTGGGCGTTCCGCCGCGCGGGATTGGCGCTGCTGACCGGACGCAAGGGCGCGGCCAAACCCGTCACCGGCATTGAGGATACCGCCGTGCGGCCGGAACAATTGCCTGAGTATGTCCACGCGCTGAGCGGCCTGTTGAAGAAGTTGAATTTGCAGGCGTCGTTTTACGGCCACGCCGGCGCGGGGTTGGTGCATGTGCGGCCGGTGCTGGATCTGCGTTCGCGCGAGGACGTGAAAAAATTCCGGCATCTTGCGAATGAAGTCTCGGCGCTCGTCCGTGAGTTCAACGGCTCGCTCGCGGCGGAACACGGCGTGGGCATCGCGCGCACGGAGTTCATGCCGCAACAACTCGGCGAGCCGCTGATGAACCTGATGCGCGAGATCAAGGACTCCTTTGATCCGCATCATCTGTTCAATCCCGGGAAAATCATTCCCGACGGCCGCTATGAGTTTGATTCGGATTTGCGGATTCATGCCGGGCGCGAACTGACGCTGCCGTTCGAGCCGGTGCTGGCGTTCCTGGCGAAAGACGATTCGTTTGTCAGCCACCTTGAGCAGTGCAACGGCTGCGGCGCGTGCCTCAAGGAAACGCCGACCATGTGTCCAACCTTCATCGCGACCGGCGACGAGATCATGTCCACGCGCGGGCGGGCCAACACGATCCGGGCGGTGCTGGAACGGCGCGGCGTGGAGCCGGGCCAGGCGGAACTGCTCGATTCGCCGGCGTTGGACGAGGCGTTGGGCAATTGCCTTTCGTGCAAGGCTTGTTTGAAGGAATGTCCGTCGAACGTGAACATGGCCCTGCTCAAGGCCGAGTTGCTGCACGCGCGCATCCAGAAGAACGGCCTGCCGTTGAAGGCACGGCTGCTCGGTTCCGTGGATCGTCTGGGCAAGCTCGGCTGTTCGGTTCCGTGGCTGGCCAATTTCGTTTTGGATTCTGCGCTCGCGCGTTTCATCACCGCGCGCTTTCTCGGCATCACCGCGCGGCGCGAACTGCCGCATTACGCGCAGCAACGGTTCGACAAATGGTTTGCGGCGCATCCGGGTTCACACAACGCGTATCGCGGACGGGTCGTGCTGTGGGATGACACATTTGTCCGCTATCATGAGCCACGCATCGGCATCGCGGCGGTGCGCGTCCTCGAAGCTGCCGGGTTTGAGGTGGCGCTGGCGCAGGGGCGCGAGTGCTGTGGACGGCCGGCGTTCAGCCAGGGAAATCTGGCGGAGGTGGCCCGGCTGGGCGCTCACAACCTGGCGCTGCTTGACCAAGATGTGGATCACGCGCCGATTCTTTTTCTCGAACCATCGTGTTACTCAATGTTCATTGAAGAGTACCGGGAGTTGAAACTGCCAAATGCGGAGGCGGTGAAGCACCGTTGTTTTTTGTTCCAGGACTTTTTGAACGAGCTGCTGAACCGCGAGCCGAACGTGCTCCAGTTCAATTCCGAACCGGCGAACGTGGTCATCCACATGCATTGCCATGCCCGGGCTTTGATGACTGAGCAAAATCTCACACCGATCGCAGCCCACCTGCCGGAGCGCAAGGTGACCGTGCTGGACACCGGCTGCTGCGGCATGGCCGGGGCGTTCGGCATGTCTGAATCCAAATACGACCTATCCATCAAAGTGGCCGAGCCGCTGATCAAGGCGGTGGAGAACCAGCCGTTCGGCACCATCTTCGTGACTTCGGGCGCAAGCTGCCGGCATCAGGTGCAGCATCTCACGCCGATCCGTTCGCAGCACATTGCCGAACTGCTGGCGGACGCGCTGAAGTGACGGGGTTCAAGTGAAGGCGTGGTTGAATTTGATTTCAGCGCGGCGGAAATTTGTTTAGCTTCTCAGCGTGGCCAAGCCAAAAGACATCGAACTGCCCACGGGCGACATTATCCCGATTCTCTACGAGGACCGGTCCGTCATCGCGATTGACAAGCCGCGCGGCTGGATGCTCGTGCCGTTTTCCTGGCAGAAGACCAACCGCAACCTACAGGCGGCGCTGATGTCTTCGATTGCCGCCGGCGATTACTGGGCGCGCTCGCGCAATCTGAAATTCCTCCGCTTCGTCCACCGGCTCGACGCGGAGACGACCGGCATTCTGCTCTGCGCCAAAAGTCTCGGCGGCGTGGATTCCATCGGCAATCTGTTTGAAAGCCGGAAGATGGAGAAAGTTTATCTCGCGGTCGTGCATGGCTCGCCGAAACAGACTGAATGGACCTGCCGTCTGAAGATCGGGCCGGAACCGGAATCCCATGGCCGCATGATGGTGGACGAGCGTGATGGCAAGGAAGCCGAGACCACGTTCCGCGTGCTGCAGGCCGGCACGAAAAATTCCCTGATCGAAGCGCATCCCTTCACCGGGCGCACCCACCAGATTCGCGTGCATCTGGCGGCGGGCGGTTTTCCCATCGTCGGCGACGAGCTTTACGCCACGGCACATCCCAACGATGACCGGCAGCTCGGCTTGCGCGCCGTCTATCTTGGCTACACCGATCCGTTCACGCGCAAAGAAATTCACATTCGCGCACCCCGCGAAAAATTTTGCCGCGACTACGGTTTTGAATTGCCGAAACGAGTCGTGAAACCGCAGCCCGTGCCCGCACTTCCGACCCGGCCCGCCGGTCAAAAATTGTAGGCGAAACGGCAATTACCGTGGAGCCTGAGTCCACCGACTGCTTAAACTTGACCCAATCTTTGTCAGCCGATGACGCCAACTAAATTGACCAGCCGCCAGCGGTTCTTGAATGCCTGCCATTGCCAGCCGGTGGATCGTCCGCCGGTGTGGCTCATGCGCCAGGCGGGCCGGGTGCTGCCGGAGTATCGTAAACTCAAGGAGACTTACACCTTCGTGCAGTTGGTGCAGAATCCCGAGCTGGCGGTGGAAGTCACGCTTCAGCCGATCCGCCGGTTCGGTTTTGACGCCGCGATTTTGTTCAGCGACATCCTCGTCATTCCCGAGGCGCTGGGGCAGACGTACCGCTTCAAAGAAACCGGCGGCGTGCAGATGGATTTTGCAGTGACGACCAAGGCGGACATTGAAAAGCTTTCCGTCGAACGCGTGGTGGAGCGCTTGAGCTATGTGGACAAGGCGCTGCGCCTGCTGCGGCCCGAACTCGGGGATCAGACCGCACTCATCGGCTTCAGCGGTTCGCCGTGGACGCTGGCGACGTTCATGATGGAAGGTGCGAGCGTGCCGAAATACAGCCGCGCGCTGCAACTGTTCCGCGAAGATCCAAAAACTTATTTCGCCCTCGCCGAGAAGCTGACCGCCGCCGTCACCGCGTATTTGCAGATGCAAATCGCTGCCGGTGTGGATGCGGTGCAAATCTTCGACAGTCACGGGGGACATCTCGCCTCAACGGAATTTCAGGAAGCGTCGGGGCGTTGGATGCGGGAGATTGTGGCCCAGTTGCCAGGTAGGGCGTGTCACTCCGTG
>JANYDP010000099.1 GCA_025363535.1 Verrucomicrobiota bacterium
GCAGACCAACTCCGGCAACTGGTCGCTGCTGGGCCGCTTCAATTTCGCCGCCGGCACCAACGGCTACATCCGCGTCCTGGATAATTTTTCCGACGTCGGCAACGTCGCCCTCGCCGATGGTATCAAACTCATTTATGCCAACGGCGACCTTATCCTCGACAACACCAACGCAGAAGTTACCTATCAAGGCACCTGGTCCACGAGCTCGTCCGCGACGGATCGTTACCAATCGGATTATCGTTTTGCCAATTCGTCGGCCAGTGTGACGGCCACTGCCACCTATCGCCCCAACTTTGTGAACCCCGGTTATTACGATGTCTCCATTTGGTATCCGCAAGGTTCCAACCGCGCCACCAACGCGCCGTGGCTGGTGTCCGACCTTGGCGGCGGCACCAACCTCAACGTCAATCAACAGATCAACGGCGGCGGCTGGCGGTTGCTCGCCGCCGCGCGCCCGTTCACGGCGGGAACCAACGGCTATGTACAACTTGCGAACAACGCGGGGCCAACCGTCGTGATGGCTGATGCGGTGAAGTTCTCCTTCGTCGCCCCACTGGTACCCCCGTCGTTCGCTGCGGTCACGCGGCAGACCGGGGGACAGATCAAACTCACCGTCAGCAGCACGCCGGGCTACTCCCTGTGGCTGGACCGCGCCACGAATTTTTCTTCCTGGCAGCCGCTCACGAACCTGTTCAATACCAGCGGCACCACC
Organism: Verrucomicrobiota bacterium; assembly: GCA_025363535.1. Taxonomy (GTDB): domain Bacteria; phylum Verrucomicrobiota; class Verrucomicrobiia; order Limisphaerales; family CAIQOK01; genus CAIQOK01. The sequence goes on from JANYDP010000099.1 coordinate 713, forward strand.
ACCTACACCGACGATTCCGCCACCAATGTGCCGTCATTTTTTTACCGCGCCCGACAATGAAGAAAGCAACCGCCATGAAAAATCATTCACCCATGACCCGCGCCGCACTTCGACGGCAGACCGCCTTTACGTTGATCGAACTGCTCGTGGTCATCGCCATTATTGCCATTCTCGCGGCGATGCTGCTGCCCTCGCTGGCCAAGGCCAAGGCCAAGGCCTACCAGATCAACTGCGTCAGCAACCTCCGGCAGATCGGCACGGCCATCGAGATTTACACGATGGACAACGCGGACTTCCTCCCCGGCCCGTGCTGGACCGGCATGTTCTTCACCTACCGCGACGGCACCGGTGTGCCTGGTCCAAACCGCTACGACGGCTCGCTCCTCGCATACATAGCCAACTATCTTTCCTATCCGTCACCTAGGGCGCTGATCTATCAAACCGGCGTGGTGGCGATTTGCCCGGCTTCCAAGCGGGCCTTTCCCAATGCCACGCCCGTGCTCCCGTTGAGTGTTCCGATCAGTTATTTTTCCCAAAGCACCGTCGTGAATGATCCGCCGGCGGGCACCGATGTGGTGCAGTATCCGTTCGGGCGGCCGGACAGTCCCATCGCCGCCTGCAAAAAAAAGCAAAGCATCCGCAAACCCTCGGACAGTTGGGCCATGACCGACTGCGACGAACAACTTCTCACCAGCCTCGGCATCGCGGGTGCGACGTATCAAGGTTACATTCCCGTGCTGCCAGTTCATGGCGGCCCAACGCCAGCCTTGCGCAACTACATCTACTACGACTGGAGCGTGCGTTCCGTGAAGTCGCCGAAGTGATCAAGTAAGATTATCGGATAAGCAAATCCTCCCAACTACAGAAAATATTTCCTGCTGGTTTGGGCGGCCTAGCCTAAACTAGACACAATGTATGGAGACAAATTAGGGATGAAGAAAATTAATTTTGCTGAGTGTCTCCTTGAATCTCACAGCACTCTTGTTGGCTGGATGTCGGCCGCCAGACACTGACGTCAGTTCCTCCCCCTCGTACAACTTCTCATCCTTCACCAACACTGCCTGGAAGACGAAGTCCAATGTGGCGCTCGCAGACTTGGAGCAATACACGGGGCGGCACGCTCTCACCCTGGTTGCGCCGCAAACCTTCGATCCCGCGACGCCCCAATTTCATCCCCTAAATATGCGAGTGATTTCTGTGCTGCCCGTGGGCACTCGATTGCGAATCGGACGGCTGATGGAAGACAACGGCAACTGGGGCGGCGTTCGTGTTACAGCGATACTGAACGATGGTAGAGAAGTAAATATTGACGAGCAGCTGTTGGCAAAGAATCAATATTTTTTTAATTCCCACTCAACAAACTGGGGTGTGAACCCTGAGATGCTGGAGAAGTGAAAGGCGATTCTTGGACTGCGGTGGCAAGGCGGTAGCCGCGACACCGCTTTCTGACGGACAGAGAGACTCCGCTGGCTTGTGAAACCACCAACGAGTGCGAAAGCGGCGTGGTGCTGCGCTTCCCGCCGCAGTCCATGACGCCATGCGCCATCCGCCGACACCAAGCCGTCATTGATATCCCTTAGCCGAAGAATGTCAGTGCCCCGCATCCACCGGCTGCTCCGTCTTCGGAGGATGGAAGAACATGGCCAGCGCCACCGCCGCGCTGATCGCTGAAATCATCGGCACCAAAAACAGGCCGTGGAAATCCGTCATCCCGTTGTGCGTGAACATTGTCTGACCAAGCCACGGACAAATCGAGTTCGCCAGCAACGCGCCAAGCCCGAGGATCATCACGTTGAACAAGCCCTGCGCGCTCGCCCGGGCGTCCTTCGGAAAGTAGGCGTCCACGAAAATGTAAACCGTCGCGAAAAAGAACGCGTAGCAGATGCCGTGGAGAATTTGCACGAGGACGATCAGTTCATGGTGCTGCGGGAACCACGCATACACCGCGAACCGCGCCGCGTGGCCGAGAATCCCGAAGATCATCGTCGTGCGCCAGCCGAGTTTTTTGAGCGTCGCGCCGAGGATGAACATGGTGAGAATTTCCGCGACCTGTCCGACGCTCATCACGGGCATAATCCAGTTGCCCGGAATGCCCACACCGCCCGCCTCCCGGGCCGCGCCGAGAAAACTACCCGTCCAGTTGAAGTAACAGTTGTGGACGAACGAATCCACGAGCGTCACCACCCAGAGCACAAGAATGAAAGGATGTTTCAAAAGCTTCATCGCTTCGAGCCAGGCAAAACTTTCGGTCGCGCCTTCACTGGCCTTCTTCGGCGGCGTGTGCGGCAGGAGGAAACTAAAACCCGCCAGCAGCAGCGAGGCGATCCCTGCCACGATGAAGGTCCAGGTGGTGGCCGCCTTGAGCGCGTCGCCGGTCAGGCCGGAACCCAGCACCGAGCCAAGCCAGTTCACCAAGCCTTGCGGATTCGCGGCGTGAACCTTATCCCAATCCACGAGAATGAACGTGAACGGCCACGCGGCGAGAATCCAGCCGATGGTGCCGCCCATGCGCACGAGGCCGAATTCCTTTTTCGCGTCCTTCATGTTGGCGAACGCGATGGAGTTCGTGATGGAAATCGTCGGCACGTAAAGGAGGCAATGCACCAGCATCAGGCCGAAGAACGGCCAGAAACTTTTCGTGAACGCGCAGCCCAGAATCGCCAGACCACCGACGAGATGGCTGAACGCGAGGAATTTTTCCGCCGCGAAATTCCGGTCGGCGAACTGGTTGCTGAAAAACATGCCCACGATGGCGGCGATGGGGAACGCGTTGAGAATCCAGGATTGCTCGCCGGGAGAAAACCCCAGGCTCGGCAGGTAGCCGAAGATGAGCGGCAGCCATGCGCCCCAGATGAAAAATTCCAGAACCATCATCACGAAAAGTTTCCAGCGGTTTGAGTTGTTCATAGTGTTTGGTGGTTGTGGTTCAAAAAATGCCTGATTTGATTGCTGAATTCAAAGCTTCACGACTTCGCCCGTGCGGATGGATTTCTCCTCCGCCTCACAAATATCCAGCGCCGTCACGCCATCGCGCGCAGTCACAATTGCCGGACGCCGCCGCTGCGCGACACAGTCCACGGCATACTTGACCTCTTCCCCGTAACCATCCGGCCCTTCGGACTTGATCGTCTGAATGGCTTTCCCCAGCTCGGAGATTTGCAGCGCGTCGGCTCCGCGCACGAGATCGAAGTCCAGCGTTGCCCGCTCGCACTGAATCGTAAAGGCCATTTGAAAACCCTTCGTCAGCAGCCAGCTTCCTTCCGCGTGAACCGCCGGGCCGCCCGGATAAATGTATTGCGTGACGACGTGGTCAATCGAACCCGTGGCGCTCGTCACCCCCGACGAAAAAACACTCACGGGCCGACCGAAGAGAAAGTTCACAAAGTCCGTGTCGTGAATGTGCAGGTCAAACAACGCGCCGCCAATATCCAAGCCACCGCCGTACGTGCCCTTGCTCCAACCCGGCATTTCCGACAGACGACGAAAGCGCGCGACCAGAATGTTGCCGTAGGTTTTTTCCTCCACGACCTGCTTGAGCCAACTCCAGCCCGGCCAGAACCTCATGCACATTGCGGGCATGAGAAAGCCCGGTGATGCCTCCGCTACTTTCAAAATCTCCCGCGCCTGCGCCAACGTGCGGGCCAACGGCTTCTCGCAAAGAACATTTTTCCCCGCTCGCAGCGCGGCGATGACTTGCTCGGGATGCAACGGCGTGGGCGTGCAAAGATCCACCAGTTCCACTTCGGGATCCGCCAGCACTTCCTCCAACTTGCGGAACACCTTCACCTGCGCGCCGAGATTGAGGTCGTCGGATTTGGTGATGTTCCCCGCAACTCCCGCCAAGATGCCGTTCACCGGCAGCCGGGCGGCATCGCACACGGCCACGATCCGCGCCAGCGGATTGGCAAGATACGCGCGCAGATGCGTCACGCCCATGAAACCCAGGCCGACCACCGCGACGTTGACGGGTTTTGACGAAGCTTTCAGCACATCGGTTTTCATCGGATTGCTCGGTTCAAACAAAGGTTCTTTCGACGACCGCTTTGGCCGTGCGGATATCCACCACCCGCTGCGTGCCCGCCTCGCGCTCAATGGCGAGGTTCGCGTTGAAGATCACCTGCTTGAAAGTGGCGAAGAACATCCGCCAGTCCACCTCGCCCGTGCCGACGGGAACCTCCTCGCCCCAGGTGCCGGGAACTTTCGTGCGGCGCGCGTCCTTGATATGCACCTGGCGGATCCACGGTGCCAGCGTGTGCAGCGCTTTGACCGGATCGCCCTTGTCGTAAAGGATCATGTTCGCCGGATCGAAGTTCACGCCGATGTTTGGGTGTCCGAGTTTGTGCAGCAGTTCCGCCAGCTCCGGGGCGGTTTCCTGCCCCGTCTCCAACCCGACCAGAATGTTGTGCACCATGAAAATGTCCGCAACCACATCAAGCCGTTCGAGCATTTTCTTGAACGTGGGATCGGATTCCTCGTGCGGCAAAAAGCCCGCGTGAAAGGTGACCAGCTTGAGTTTCAACTTTTTCGCCAAGCCGGCGGCGGCGCGGATGTTCTTCAAATTTTCCTCCCACCTTGCGTCGGGCGCGATACCGCCCGTTTCGCGGATGGAATCCAAGGTTGAATAATCCTCGCCCACGCAACGGCACATGCCCGAAACGATCGCGATGTCGTTTTGCCGGAAAAGCTTTTCCGTCACGCCCCAGACTTCCGGCTGCTGCCACAAGGGATCGAGTTCCAGTTGCACCCGGCGGATGCCGACCGCCTGCAACTTGGCCACCAGATCCGCCGGATCGGTGGGCAGCAGGGACCAACTGCACACCGCCAGGCGCTCATCTGGTTTCGCAATTTTGTCGGGCATAAAGTTGAGCGCGGAGTCTAAGGGGTGAGGGTTGAAATGACAACAGGCTTGTCGCTCATTAGCAACCGGCGCACGAAGGTCGCGCAGGCGCTGCTGCCAACCGAGCCTTCTCCGTTCGCTTCACACACCCATCAACGTGACAAAACTTGTCGTCACAAATTAAGACTGGCTTGCGAATGGCAAAATCGTCAGTCCCTGAGACACCACTTGAAAACTTCCCGCTTCGCCCGCCGCCACCACCAGCGCCCGCAACCCGGCACGCAGCAGACTGATCGCCGCCAAACTCTGCGGACCAACCGTGAGCAGCGCCGTGGAGAGCGCGTCCGTTTCGGTCGCGCAATCCGTCACGACGACGGCCAGCAACGCGTTCCTCGCCGGCTCACCCGTGCGCGGATCGAGAACGTGTCCGTAGCTGCGGCCGTTGGCTTGAAACGATTTTCCCCAACCGGCGGACATTGAAAGCGCTTCGTCCCGCAATTCAATCTGCGCCAGCAGCGGCGCGGGAACTGCCGGCGAGCCGCGCGGATATTCCACGGCGATCCGCCACGACTCCGCGTCCGGCGGACGGCCAATCGCACACGCCGTGCTGGTGCCGCCGTGGATCAGCGCCGAAGTGATGCCCAAGTCGCGCAACAACTCCGTCGCGCGCCCGACCGCGTAGCCTTTGCCCAGCGCGCCGAGATCCAGACTCACGCCCGGCCGGGCAAATCGGACGGTGTGCTGCGCGGCATCCAGTTCCACCAGGTTCATCCCCACGCACGCGCGGGCGGCGGCGAGTTCCGTAGGATCGGGCAGGTGGCCGGTGTCGCCGACAAAACCCCACGCGCGCATCAGCGGCGCGATGGTGATGTCAAATGCCCCGCCCGTCTCGGCGCTCAACTCCGCAGCGTGTTCGAGCAGGTGAAATGTTTCCGGCGACACGCGCACCGGTTCGTGGGCGGCGCGGGCGTTGACGTTCGCGATTTCGCTGGTGGGACGGAACCGGCTGAGTTGCGCTTCGAGCCGTTCGATTTCGTCGAAGGCTTCCTCGGCGGCGGCGCGCAACCGCGCGGCATCGTTGCCGGGCAGGACGATTTCAAACCGCGTCGCCATTGCGTTGCGGGCGAAGGCGGGCATGGGGTGGAGCGGGTTCATCGTTGCTGGCGTGAAGTAACCACCTGCGCTCGTGGCAGGCCAGAAAAAAAGTTTCCGACCAGGGAATGTTACGGGGCGAAGCTCACCTTGCCGCTTTGATTCGTGCCCAGGAAGAAACCAGTGGCGACCGGCTGTGTTTGCAAGAGCGCGCCCTTGAAGGAAATGGTCTTCAAACTCACCGGGTCCACGAGGCTGCCCTTGAACCAACCGAACGTTGGGCTGTTCAGCGTGAGCGACAGTTTGTTGGTGCCGCGATAGAGGAGCGGGTTGGCGGGCGTGTTCGTCGCGAGGTTTTGGAAACTGTCGAAATAATTTCCACCGCGCAACGTCACCGTGCCGTTGGTGAAGTTCAGCAGCGGCACGCCCGCCAACAGGGGTTGATACTTCGAGCCAACGGCGTTGGTCTGGAGGATGAAGCCGCCGGGATAAAACTTGGTGGTGTTCGTGGGCTTGATCCAGTTGCACACGCCGTTGAGATTCGGCGTGAGGGTGTCGAAGTTCAGCCAGCCGAGGATTTGTCCCTTGCCGCCGTAGAGCGACGCGAAGAAGGGCCATTGCCAGTTGTCGGAAACGGTGGCGGTCTGGGTGAACGGCGTGTTGTCGGCGAGCACACCGCTGAAGGTCACCTTGCCG
>JANYDP010000336.1 GCA_025363535.1 Verrucomicrobiota bacterium
CGGTTTTGTGTTGGCGCTGGCCACCCTGGTGTCGGCCGGCTGTCGCACCGCTTCCACCCAATCCTGCTGCGCGCCGGCCACCACCCCGGCCGTGGCACCCGCAGCTCCCGCCCCCGCCGCGCCACCACGGGTGGCGTTGCGCATCAAGGCCGGTCCGTCCACGGGGTTGACCGACGCTGATGGCAACGTGTGGCTTGCAGAGCAGGGTTTCGCCGACGGCGATACCACCGAACGTCCCGATTTGAAAATCGCCAACACCAAAACCCCCGCGATTTATCTGAGCGAGCATTACGGCATGACTTCGTTTTCCCAGCCCGTGCCGAATGGGAAGTACACCGTGAAGCTGCATTTCTGCGAGACGTTTGAAGGCATCACCGAACCCGGCCAGCGCGTGTTTTCGTTCAACGTCGAGGGACACGCGTTCAAGGATTTTGACATTTGGGTCAAGGCCGGCGGCCCGTTGCGCGCCTATGTCGAGACCGTCAACGTGGAAGTCACCGACGGTAAACTGGACATCACCTTCACGCCCAACGTCGAGAATCCGCAGATCAACGGGATTGAGATCATTCCTGGGCCATGAACCTGCTGCGCCACTGGTTTGCGTCCTGCGCCGCCTTGACTGTTGCTGCTTCCGCCACCGCCGCCGAACCGTTGACGGGCGAAAGCCCGGCCGATCATCTGCCGCTACACATCACGCAGGTCGCCTGGTTCGGCGAGCGCGCCGACTGGTCGCCCGACGGGAAGAAAATTCTGTTTCTCTCGAAGACCTTCGGTGACGCGCTGGAACTGGATCTCGCGACGAAGCGCGTGCGGAACCTGACCGCGCATTATCCCCATCATGGCTACACCCGCGCGCTGTATTTGATGAACGGGGACATTTTGCTCGCCGGGCCAGAGACGTTTGATCCGAAGCACCTCGGCCAGGCCCGTGAGCAATGCTGGCTTTACGTGCTGGATCACACTTTGACCAAACCCGCCGCGCCGCTGGGCACCAAGTGCAGCGAAGGTCCAGCGGTTTCGCGTCACCGGCTGCACATAGCCTGGACGCATGTGGCGGCGGAGTATCCCGATGAAATGTCCGCTGGCAGTTCGCGGATGCAGGAGGCGGACATCGTTTTTGAGAACGGCACGCCGAAGCTGGCCAACCAGAAACTCATTGTCGTCAGCACCAACCTTCCGTTCCGTTGCACGCTGGAGACGCAGAACTTCCGGCCGCCATTGGAAAATGAACTAACCTTCAGCGCTTATGGTTATCAAGGCACCGATGTGTGCGGCATTGATCTCACGACGAAGGCGGTGACGAACTATTCGAACTCGCCCGGCCAGTATGACGAACCCGAAGGCATCTTTCCCGACGGCCAGTTCACCTTGGTTGAGTGCGACCAGCAAAATCACAAAGGATCGAGCTACGTCGATCTGTGGAAGCTGAAGCTCGACGGCAGCGGCGCTTACGAACGGCTCACGCACTTCAGTGATTATCCTGGCTACAAGGCGTCCAACCCCGTGGTGAGCGACGACGGCAAGTTCATCGCCTTTCAGATGGCGACGTCCCGCGAGGCGGCAGGCGTGGGGCATGGGATTTTTGTTTACGATATTGAAAAGGCGAAGGCTGGCGAACAGTCACGCTGAATAATTTCGCACGCCATTTTCCGGGTTCGGTGGCAAAACAAAAAATCAACCATCAACCAAAGGAACATTATGAGCAAAGCGAAGAAGAAAACGGCGGCGGACGGTTAACATTTGCCCTTCCCGGCGCGTTCTGAAATTCTGGCGCACAAGTTCCGGTCTTTAATGGATCATCGTTGAAGTGCCGGTGCGGAAACACGAAATGTTCAACTGGTCCATCGTCATTCCATTTCACAACGAAGAGGCGAACTGCCGCGAAGTGCTGCGCGAACTGCGGCCCGTCCTCGATGCGTTGCCGGCTCCCGCCGAAGTCATCGTGGTGGACGACGGCTCGCGCGATGCCACGCAGGCGCGGCTGCGCGAAGTGGCGGCCACCTGGCCCGCCGTCCGCGTTGTGCCGCTGGTGGGCAATCACGGCCAGGCCGCCGCGCTCTACACCGGCATGAAACTGGCCGCCGCCCCGATCATCATCATCATGGACGGCGACGGCCAAAATGTCGCGGCGGACATCCCCCTGTTGCTGGCCGCGCTGGTGCCGGGCGTGGACATGGTGGCGGGCATCCGGGCGAAACGAAACGATTCGTGGCTGCGCAAAAATATGTCGCGCTTCGCCAACGCCATCCGGGGAAAACTCCTCGGCGACGGAATGCGTGACAGCGGTTGTGCGTTGAAGGCGTTTCGCCGCGAGGTGGTGGATGCGTTTCTGCCGATGCGGACGTTGTATTCCTTCATGCCCGCGCTGGCGGTGGCGGCGGGCTTTCGCGTGGCGCAACTCGAAGTGCAACATCGCGCGCGTGAGCGCGGCCAGTCGCACTACGGATTTTTCATCATGCTGTGGCGGCCCGCGCTCGACATGCTGGGGCTGTGGTGGTGGCGGCAGCGGCGGTTTCCGTTGCCGAAAATTGCCGAGGAACCGAAATGAACAGCCGCATTTCGTGGCGCTGGGTTTTTCTGGCCGCCATTCTCGCAGCGGCGTTCTTCATTGAACTCGGCGACCGGGGATTGAACGAACCGGACGAAGGACGTTACGCCACCATTGCCCGCGAAATGGCGGCGGGCGGCGACTGGCTGATCCCGCACCTCAATGGCATTCCGCATTTTCAAAAACCCCCGATCATCTACTGGACCACGGCGATTTCGTTCCGCTGCTTTGGTTTCAACGAGACCGCCGCACGGCTTCCTTCCACGCTGGCGGCGTTGGGGATTCTCGCGCTGACGTTTTTAATCGGGCGAAAATTATTCGGCCCGGCCACGGCCACCGGTGCGGTGTTCGTACTGGCGGCGCTGGTGGAATTTTTTGCGCTGGCCCGGATGCTGACGCCGGACATGGTGATGAGCTTCTGGATTGTGTCGGCGATTTTCTGTCTGGTGAAACACCGGCTCGACGGCGGCCGGATTTGGGGTTGGTTGTTCTTCACCGCGATGGGTCTGGGATTTATGACGAAGGGGCCGATGGCGCTGGTGGTGTCGTTGTCCGCCGCGCTGGCGTGGCGCATGGCGACGGGGATTTTGCCAAAAGGTCGCCGGCTGCCCTGGCTGCCTGGTCTGGTGCTCGCGCTGGGCATCGGGCTTTCGTGGTTCATCGTGCTGGCGCTGCGCGAGCCGAAGCTGGGTTCTTATTTCGCCGGTTACGAACTGGTGCAACGCTTCGCCTCCAAGGTTCACGGACGCGCAAAACCGTTCTGGTTTTTCGGCCCCGTACTGTGGTTTGGCTGCGCGCCGTGGTCGCCGGTGTTCGTGGTGATGGCGTGGGATTTTTTCCGACGCTGGCGTCAAGGCTGGCGGCCGTCGGCGAAGGCGTGGTTGCTGGTGGGTTGGGTGCTGCCGCCACTGTTCATCCTGTCGGTCAGCGGTTCAAAACTGGTCACGTACATCCTGCCGCTGTTGCCCGCGCTGGCCCTCGGGCTGGCGCACTGGCAACGGCAATCGCCTTTGTTTGCAGGGCGAACTCACGCTTTCTCCGCGTTGGTTTTTTTCATCACGGCGGCGGGCCTGCTTTTCGCCAACCGTTGGATTCATCAGGTGGACGTCACGATTCTGGCCGCGCCCTTTTTCCTGGTCGGCGTTGCGTTGGCGTTGGCGAGCCTTCCCTTCTTCAACGCCCGCCCCGTCGCGGCGCTGGTCGGCATCAGTCTGACGACGCTCGTCGGCTGGCTGTGGGTCGTGACGCAGGCGGATCGCGTCAATGATCTGCTGGGCGCGCAACCCAGCATCCGGCCGCTCGCCCGGTTGGTGCAACGCGCGCCGGATCTGGAGCGGGCGACGCTGTTCGTGGTGGACGCGCGGCTGCCGGGCTGGAGTTTTTATTTGCAACGCCACGTTTCCGTCTCGCTGGCTGATTCCGATGTGGTGCTGCCGCTGACCGGGGAACAGCAGCAGCGTCTGCTGCCCGAATCCACGAACTGTCCTGCAATCCTGGAAAGCCGCGCGCCCGCTTATGGGATCATTCCCAACGCGGAGTTTCGCGCGGTGTTTTCCACCAACCGCTGGGTCGTCCTCGACCACGCGGGCAGTTACGCCCTGATCGCCACACGCGATGCGGCGCTGGCGCGGGCGTTGCCAGCCGGTGCGCCGTGAGTTTGCGGCCGAAAAATCCATTGCCATTCCGACCGCCAGTCTTCAAATTTCCGCCCATGAAAAACCTTTCCCGGCGGACGCCTTGAATTTTTCGCGCGCGAGAAAGTCGAACACCAAAGCAACTGATTCCAAACCAACCAAACCAAACGACCATGAAATCTTTCAACCCACTTGCCCTCATCCTCGGCGCTCTTGTGGCCGGCAGTCCCGTCGCGCACGCGGCGGAAACCCTCACGCTCGCCGCCATTCCGAAAAGCACCGGCGGTGAATTCTGGGAGACCGTCGCCAACGGCGCAAAGAAAGCCGCCAAGGATTTGGGCGTCACGCTCAAGTGGGAAGGCTCGGTCACGGAAACGGATGTCGCCGAGCAAAACAAAATCATCGAGAACATGATCAACACCGGAGTCAAAGGCATCGCGCTCGCACCGTTGAACCAGAAGGCCAGCCGCCGCGCCGTCGAAAACATTGTCGCCTCGGGCATTCCAGTCGTCATCTTCGATTCCT
>JANYDP010000345.1 GCA_025363535.1 Verrucomicrobiota bacterium
GAACGCGGCGTCACCAATGACAAGGAATTTGAACAGTGGGCGAACAAGGTCTGGAATTTTGGCGCGGGTCTCGGCGCGGAAGTTTCGCTCAAGGATTTCCGCAAAGACCTCATCATCGAGGTGTATAACGAGGCCGGCCAACTCGCGCTGGCCTACAAGGTGTTCCGCGCCTGGGTTTCGGAATTTCAATCGCTGCCCGACTTGGACGCCAACGCCAACGCCGTCGCCATCCAGCACATCAAACTGGAAAACGAAGGCTGGGAACGCGATGTCGAAGTGCCCGAGCCGAGCGAACCCACCTTTACGCAACCGGCGTGATCCCGCATGGAACATGCACTCTCGGCCGCTGAATTGTTGAACGCCTGGGAACAGGCGCGGGCGCTGTCGCCAACGGATGGGGCTCTGTCGCTGCTGGCTCTGGCGGAGCCGGAAAAAACTCGCGAACAACTGGCGCAACTGAGCATTGGCCGGCGCGATGCCGGATTGCTGAAGCTGCGCGAAAGGATTTTCGGATCACGCATGACGGCCCGATCCAACTGCCCCGCCTGTGGCCAGCCGATGGAAATGAGTTTCACCGTTGCGGAAGTTCAAGCGGCACCCGCTCCGGCAACGGCCGAACCGTTCACGGCAAATTTTGGCGCGCACGAAATCAAGTTCCGTCTGCCGAATCACAGCGACCTGGCCGCCCTCGTGCCCGGTGACGATTTGGCCGTGCAGAAACGGCGGCTCATTCAACGCTGCGTCCTTGATGCAAAGCGCGGCGGCCATCCGCTCGCGCCAGATGAATTGCCCGGCGAGTTGATCAACGCCCTGTCCGAGCGCATGTCCGAACTTGATCCGCAGGGCGACGTGCAGCTCGCGTTGAGCTGTCCGCAATGCAGCCATCGCTGGCACGCGCCGCTGGACGTGGCGTCGTATGTCTGGAGCGAAATTGAGACGTGGGCCGTCCGGCTGCTGCGCGACGTTCACCAACTCGCCTCGGCGTACGGCTGGCGCGAAGCGGACATTCTCGCGATAAGTTCGTGGCGGCGGCAGGCCTATCTCGAAATGATCGAACCATGAGCGACTATCTTGGCCATCTGGTTGCCCGCACGGTTTCTCCGGACGCAGTCGTGCGTCCGCAACTGCCGTCCCTCTTTGAGCCGCCTTTGGTAGGACAGCAGACAAAATCGGAACTCAGCTTTGAACAGGAAACATTTTCTGAGCAGCCCTCCACCCCACCCCACTCTCAGCGACATTCGCAGGCTTCGCCGGAACAACCTGCGCCACTTCATTCCGAATTGCACAAACCCGAAGCACTGGCCCCTCAAATTTCACGCGCGAAACGAAGTGTCCAAGCTAACGAAGCATCCGATCCAGTGCGTGAAGAAAGTGTTCCAGATTCCATTGTCAATCGGCCTAAAAAAAAGCCGGTTTCCAATCGTGCAGAAATTAGCCTGGAACCAGTCCCGCCCAAGCTACGCAAAAATGATCTGCGCGAACAGCGGCTGGAAATTGACCCGCACAAAACCCGAGGCGAAGAGGAGAAAACTTTCATTCCCCAGATCCAATCTCCCAGCTTTCAACCGAAGAGCGGGAGCCTCCTCACGTCAGCTTCTACGGTAAAAAGGGATCGTCCGGTTCAACCAGTCGTTCCATCCGTCCGCGCTTTGCGACCGGTTCAGCCGGCTCGAATGCCTGCACCCGAGCCGACCATCAATGTTACGATTGGCCGCGTGGAAATCCGCGCCGCGTCACCACCACCACCCCAGCGCGCGCGCGCCAAATCCGCCAACGTGTTGAGTCTGGAAGATTATTTGCGCCAACGCGCCAACGGAGGCGGACGATGAGCAACACGCTCGCCATCGGAGCCGTGACGGCAACGCTTCGCAACTTGCTGGATCAAGCCATCGCCGAGGAAGGCGGTGGCATGCATGCGACCACGCTGGCTCCTGAAAAAGCACAAACCTTCGGTCAGGCGGATGGCCCGGGCCGGATCAATTTGTTTTTGTATCAAACCCAGATGAACGCCGCCTGGCGCAACCAGGACATGCCGCGCCAGATCAAACCCAACGAAACCGGTCAGCCACCGTTGGCGCTCGATTTGTATTATCTCGTGACCGCCTACGAACGCGACGACGGCGACGCCTCGGTCATCGCGCATCGGCTGCTCGGGCGCGCGATGCGGATGCTGCACGACCATCCGTTGCTCGGCGCGGATGAAATTCGCACCGCTCTGACCGACAACGATCTGGCCGACCAGATTGAACGCGTTCGCATCACGCCACAGCCGATGTCAGTCGAGGAATTCTCGAAACTGTGGACGACGTTCCAAGTTGGCTATCGGATTTCCGCCGCCTACCAGGTTTCCGTCGTGCTGATTGACAGCACGCGCGCTTCGCGCACGCCGTTGCCGGTGCTCACTCGCGGCGCAGACGACACCGGCGTCAAGGCTCAGGCGGATTTGACCCCGCCATTTCCGACCCTCACCGCCGTCGCGCCCGATGCGCAGCCGCCCGGTTCGGAAACCAGCGCGGTGCTGGGAAACGATCTGCTTCTCACCGGCCACCACCTCGACGGCGCAAGCCTCTCCGTCCAGGTTTCGCATCCGCATTTGCTGAATTCCATTCCCCTGCCAGCGCCATCGCGCGCGAGCACCGCGGCGATCACCGTTAATTTGCCGAATCAGCCGGTGAATTTTCCCGCCGGCATTTACACGATCACTATTTCGGTGATTCGTCCCACGGAAACACTCAAGCGAACCACCAACGCACTGCCATTTGCAATCGCGCCGGAAATCACCGGGCCGGTCAATGCCGCCCGAAACGGAAATGAAATCACGGTGACCCTTTCGTGCAGCCCGCAGGTCTTGGCGGACCAACGCGTCGCGTTGCTGCTGGGTGGCGACGAAGTTCCGGCTCAACCGCATCCCGCGAAGACGGGCAGCCTGACGTTCGTCGTGCTCGATGATCCGCCCGGCAAATTTGCGGCGGGCGAATATTTCGTGCGGCTCCGCGTGGACGGCGTGGACAGCCTGCTGATTGATCGCAGCGTGCAACCGCCGAAATTCAAATCGTCACAGAAGGTGAGCGTCCCATGACCGCACCTCCTTCATGGCAGGAGCAAAACACGCGTCAGCTCGGCGCGGCGCTGGCGGAATTGCGGCAACGTCTGGAAAACTTTCCCCGGCCCACCGTTCCAGAAAATGAAACCCCGGCGAAGCGCGTCGAAACCATTGCTTCCTCGCATGACGAGCCAACCGCCAAAGAACCTTCTGCGATGGAACGGCTGGGCGAACGGCTGGGTCTCTCGCCGTTTGAGCGAAACGTGCTGCTGCTCTGCGCAGCGATGGAGTTGGACACGCGGATCGCCGTTCTCTGCGCCCGCGCGCAGGATGATCCGCAAAAGAATTTTCCGACCTTCGCACTGGCGCTCGCGTTGTTTGACGAGCCGTCTTGGGATGCGCTTTCGCCGGAACGCCAATTGCGGTTCTGGCGGCTGATCGAAATTTCCCAACCCGGCGCGCAACCACTCACCGCCAGCGCCCTGCGCGCGGACGAGCGAATTGTCAATTATCTCAAAGGGTTGAACCAGCTCGACGAGCGGCTGGCTTCGCTCGTGTCGCCAGTGGAGTTTTCAACCGACGCGGCTGAACTCGCGGCGTCGCAACAGCAGCTCGTGCAAATCATTTTGCGGCGCTGGCGGCAATCGGCGGAAACCGGACTGCTGCCCGTTGCACAACTGGTCGGAGCTGATCCGCAGAGCA
>JANYDP010000348.1 GCA_025363535.1 Verrucomicrobiota bacterium
GAACGCGGCGGTCTTGCCGGTGCCAGTCTGGGCGCTGCCAATGACATCCTTGCCGGAAATAATCAGCGGGATCGCGCGCAATTGAATGGGCGTCGGATCCACGTAGCCCATTGCCTTGACGCCGTCGAGCATCTGAGGTGACAGACCTAATTGAGAAAAAGCCATGCGGCATGATGCGGCGGCGGCGGTCAAATGTCCATGTGGGAAATTTTCCGGTGCGCGATTGCCTCTTGCGCAAATGACCGCCGCCGGTTAAAAAGCGGTCATTGGCGTCCTCATTCGGGCGGGGCGTTTCGCCTGCGGAGGACGGAACCCATTACCTCAACCATTCAAAATCAAATGCCCACTTCACTGCCGCAACCGGTTTTCGACGAAAGCATCGTCACCGCCGTCCCAACCCATTTCGAAACCGAACATCCGTCCGACACGGCGCAATACGACGCGATAAAGAACATCCAGAAGAAAAACGTCGCCGCCTTCAAACGCGCGCGCGGCAAACCCGACGCGTTGTATCCGCTGGAATCAGCGCTCGGCGCGCACGGAGCGGATGCCGTCAAACGCATCAAGGACGCCGGACAGATTGTTTTCCACGCGGCGGGCGACACGGGCGCCTCGAACGCCCGCCTGTACAAGAACGAACTCCAGGTTGCCGACATGCTCGCGGCGGATTATCACACGTCAGATCAGACCAGCCGCCCGTCGTTTTTCTTTCAGTTGGGCGACATCGTCTATAATTTCGGCGAGGCCAAATATTATTACGACCAGTTCTACGAGCCGCATCGCAATTATCCCGCGCCCATTTTTGCGATTCCGGGCAACCACGACTCGTTCGTCCTGCCCGGCACGCCCAAGACGGAGACGCCGCTGGCCGTGTTCGCGCGCAACTTCTGCGCGAAGAAATTCACCATCACCCCCGAGGCCGGCTCACTGCATCGCACCGCGATGACGCAACCCGGCGTTTATTTCACACTCGACGCGCCGTTCGTCCGCATCATCGGGCTGTTCAGCAACGCGCTCGAAGACCCCGGCCTGATCTCGAGCGAAACCATGGACGGGAAAACCAACTGGCCCGGTGTGCCCGATGTGCAACTCAAGTTTCTCGCCGCGCAACTGGATCGTGTGCGCCGGGAAAAATATTCCGGCGCGGTGCTGCTCGCCGTGCATCATCCGCCGTTCAGTTATTTTGCCGATCCCCAGTCGCACAAATCAGGCGGCGTCCACGGCTGCAGTCCGGTCATGCTGCGGCAGATTGATTTGATCTGCCAGGCTGCGGGCGTTTATCCGCACGCCTTTCTTTCCGGCCACGCGCACAATTACCAGCGCTACACCCGCCAGGTGACTTTCGGCGGCAAACTGTTGGACGTGCCGTTCGTCGTCTGCGGCGGCGGCGGGCACCACATCAACACGCTGGTGCAACCCCGCAAGGGCCAGCCACTCATCGAACCTGGCTTCAACACGTCGGTCAAGCACATGGAATTCAAGCCCGCCCTGCCCGTTACGGATCTGACCCTTGAAAAATACGACGACCACAATTACGGCTACCTGCGCGTCAGCGTGGATAAAAAGAATTTGCGGATCGCCTTTCACCGCGCCGAGGGCGGCAGCCTCCAGCAGTCCCGCTTTGATCTGGTGACCATTGACCTGGCGACGCACACCAAGGTTGCCAATTGAACCGGAACCCGTCGGCCGCCATAGGTTTCCCTTCCCGCGCGAATCAGCGGGTTGCCACGCGCCCGCGCCCTTGTTAGCCTGTGCCGGCAATATGAGCACGCGCCTCGACGTCAAAAAAACTTACAAGCTTTTCATCGGCGGAAAATTCCCGCGCAGCGAGAGCGGCCGCTACCTGCCCGCAAAATCTGCGAAGGGCGAGCACCTTGACAATTTCGCCCATGCCTCGCGCAAGGATTTCCGCGACGCCGTCGTCGCCGCGCGCGGCGCGGTGGACGGCTGGAGCAAAGCCACGGCTTACAATCGCGGGCAGATTCTTTATCGCGCCGCCGAGATGCTGCAAACCCGCGCCAGCGAATTGGTCAATGAAATTGCGCGTTCCACCGGCGTCAGCGTGGCCAAGGCGAAACGCGAGGTGACGCTGGCGATTGACCGGCTCGTGCATTTCGCGGGCTGGACGGACAAATACCCGCAGGTGTTCGGCAGCGTGAATCCCGTGGCGTCGCCGCACTTTAATTTCACCACGCCGGAAGCGATGGGCGTGGTCGTGGTGCTGGCGCCGGACGAGCCGTCATTGCTCGCGCTCGTGTCGCTCGTCACGCCGGTGATCTTGAGCGGCAACACGGTGATTGTTGTCGCGTCCGAAAAATTTCCGCTGCCCGCCGCCACGTTCGCCGAAATTCTGGCGACGAGCGACCTGCCCGGCGGCGTGGTGAACCTCCTCACCGGCAAGCGCGCCGAACTCGTCCCGCACATCGCCACGCACATGGACGTAAACGCGGTTGTGGATGGCGCGGGCGACGCAGCCTTGAGCGCGCAGTTGCAAGCGGGCGTGGCTACGAATCTCAAGCGCTACGCGAATCACGCCGCGATGGACTGGTTCAGCGCGAAGGTGGAAGACCCGTATTGGATTCTCGACACGGTGGAATTCAAGACCGCGTGGCATCCGATTGGTTTGTAAAACCCGACGGCCCCTGCCGTGGGCTGGGTTATTTGCGGGCGAGCAGCTTTTGTTTGCGCATCACCAGCAGCATCGCGATCCCGCCGAGGACACCAAAGCCCGCCATCGTGGGATACCAGACGCCCCAGCCATATTTGTCAATCAGCCAGCCGATGGCCGGGAGCGCGAGCGCCGTGCCGAAGTATTGGAACGAATCAATCACGCCCGAGGCGAACCCGGCCATTTTGCGGCCGCCGATGTCCATCGGCGCGGCCGCGCCGACGAGTGAGTGCGTGGAGTTGGCCGTGAGGGAAATCAAGATCAGAAAAAAACAGCCCAGTAAAATGCCCACCGGGGTCGGCCCGACCACGCCGGAATTAATCACCAACGCGGCGAACAGGATGACCGCCGACTGGGCGAAGTAGAGTCCCATGGCGACCGGCGAACGGTGGCCTTTGAAAAATTTGTCCGAGACGATGCCCGAGAGCAGCGACCCCACCACCGCGATCATCGGGATCAGCACCACCAGCGTCCAACTGACCGCCGTCGGGGGTTTGCTCATATCAATCTTCAACTGTTCGCTGAAATAGAGCACGGAAAGTTGCTCCGCACCGTTGCGCACCGCGCCGGTGCAGGCATAGGCCATCGCATAAAGCCACACGAGCGGATGCGTGAAAATGGTGACAAAGCTTTCCCGGATGCTGGCGCGCGTCCCCGCGTCGCCGACGCTCAACTCGTCGTAGATCAGTCCGGGATAGCCGGCGGCTTCCGGCGATTCTTTGGGGATGAAGGCCACCAGGACGGCCATGGCGGCGGTGAAGATCGGCGGGATGCGGAAGAGCCAGCGCCAGTCGCCATGCGCCACCACGAGCGTGCCCACCGTAAATCCCGCCAGGATGACCGGCGCAAGTTTGTTGATGGCCATCTGACCGAGTTGGATCATGAAACCGAAGATGCCGGCAAACGTCCCGCGTTCACCGCGGTTGAACCACGCGGCGTTGATCTTGATCATGCCCGGCGCGCCGAACGATTGAAAATATCCGTTCATCAGCCAGATGAGCGCGAAGGTGGAGAACGTCCCGACGAACGATGCAAAGCCATAGACGAGGTTGATCGTGACCGTGCCCGCCGCGCCGATGAGCATCGCCGCCCGTCCGCCGATGCGGTCGGTGAGCAGGCCGTTGACCAACTGCCCGAAACCGTAGGCCACCGACCACCACGCCAGGATGCTGGTGATTTGAAAAGTGGTGAAGTGAAACTCTTCCTTCATGCCGGGCGTGGCGAAGCGGAAGTTGTAGCGGCACATGTAGAACGATGCATACATGAGGCCAAGTACGACCCAGTTCAAACCGCGCCGCGCCCGGAAGCCTTTGGGGTAAGGAGTCTGAACGGGGGTTTGTGTATCGGTTGGATTCATCAATGCCTGCGGATCATTCGCTCATGCTGGAAATCGCGTGCGCAGCTAAACAAAGTCGGGGCCGCGCGTCAAACCTTTCATTCCGATCCAACGATTGTCCCGCTGGTTTTTAAGATTGAATGCCGTTTGGGATTGGCTGGCTTCGGACATCGGGTGCTCCGAGGCCGGTGCGATTCTGAAATGTTTTTGCAATTTCTGGCCGCACCACTAGAGTGGCGGCAGGAAAATAATTATTCTTATGTTTATGAAACTGTTTCGGCCCGCCACCCTCGTAACACTTTTCACCCTCGCCGTGTCCCCGGCCCGCGCCTGGGACTACGAAGGCCATCGCGCCGTGAACCAGCTCGCGCTGGCGGCCCTGCCCACCAATTTCCCGGCGTTTGTGAAAACGGCCGAGGCGCGGGAACGGATCGCGTTTCTGGCCGGCGAACCGGACCGCTGGCGCAACATCACTGATGATCAAGCCCTGCCGCATGTCAACGGCCCGGATCATTATCTGGATCTGGAACAGCTTGAGGAATTCGGCCTGACGCCCGAAACCGTGCCGGCACTGCGTTATGACTTCGTCGCGAAACTGGCGTTGGCGCGGGCGCAGCATCCGGAAAAATTCACGGCGATTGATCCGGCCAAGAACAAGGATCACACGCGGGAACTGGTCGGCTTCGCGCCGTGGGCGATCACGGAATATTGCGGCAAGCTGCGTTCGGAGTTTTCCTATCTAAAAGCGTTCCAGCATTACGGCGGCACCGCCGATGAAATCGCGAACGCCCAGCAGAACATTCTCTACACGATGGGGGTCATGGGCCATTACGTCGGCGATGGTTCGCAGCCGCTGCACGCAACCAAGCACCATCACGGCTGGGTCGGCGAGAACCCGCATGGCTACGCAACCAACAGCAGTTTTCACGGCTGGATTGACGGCGGCTTTTTCAAAAAGATTGGCGGAGTCAAAGTAGATGCCATCGTTGGAAAAATTCGCCCGGCCAAAATCGTCGGCGATCCGCTCAAGCCCGAGGATTTGTTCCGCCAGATGATGGCCTACTTTGGCGACACCGAAAAACTGGTTGCGCCGCTCTATCAGCTGGAAAAGGAGCACAAGCTGACGCCGGAAAATGAACACGCGGACGAGGGGAAGGCGTTTCTCGAAACCCAGCTTGCGCGCGGCGGACAGATGCTCGGCGACCTGTGGTTCTCGGCTTGGGAACAGGCGACGGAGGATCGTTACCTGGTCACCGAGTTGAAGAAACGCCCGGCGGCATCTGCCGAGACGAAATAATTTTTCCGGGCTGACCGGTCACGACAACAGCATCCCGGCAATCGCGGCATTCAACAGCGTGGCGGTAAATCCCACGAACAGCGCCCGCAAGCCCAGCCGCGCCAGATCGCTCCGCCGCTCGGGCGCAATCGCTCCGATGCCGCCCAACTGAATTCCGACCGACGAAAAATTCGCGAAGCCCGTCAACGCAAACGCGGCCAGCAGATACGAACGCGGCGTCATGAAATCCGGCGTCGCTTTCCAGCCTTTCATCACGAGGTAGGCATAGTGTTCGTTGATGGACAGTTTCGCGCCCAGCAGGCTGCCGACATGTGAGACATCCTTCGGTTCCACACCCATCAGAAACGCGGCGGGTGAAAAAATCCAGCCGAAGAGTTTTGCCAGCGAGAGATCGTCCGCCCAGCTTCCCAGGCCGATGTGCAGGTACGCCAGGCAGGGTTTGAGATGGCCAAGCACTGCGTCGAACATCGCCACGAACGCGATGAACACGATCAGCATCGCCGCCACGTTCAGCGCAAGCTTCAACCCGTCGGTCGTGCCGGCCGCGATCGCGTCAATGCCGTTGACGTACGGCGATTTTTCTTCGTGGGTCCGCACCGTGCCGGCGGTCACGGGCCGGCCGAGTTCCGGCATGAACAGCTTTGAGAGGTAAAGGCTGCACGGACAAGCCATGATGCAGGTGGTGAGCACCGCCACCGGATCCGCGCCGTAATTGATGTACACCACCATCATGCCGCCGGAAATGTGCGCCATGCCGCTGGCCATCAGCGCGAACAGCTCGGAGTTTGTCATGCCCGGCACGTAGGGTTTGACAATAAGCGGCGCCTCGGTCTGGCCCATGAAAACGTTGGCCGACACCGACAACGTCTCCGCGCCGCTGGTGCCCATCAGATGCACCATCACCCGGGCCATCAACCGCACGATGCGTTGCAGAACGCCGTAATGATAGAGCATCGTAAAAAACGCCGAGACAAACAGAATCGGCGGCAACGCCTTGAACGCGAAGATGAACAGAAATTCCTTGCCCGGATTCAGCGCGATGTCGCCGGGCCGCGCCAGGTTTCCAAAAACAAACTCCGCGCCCCGGTCCGAAAAATTCATGAACGCGACGACGATCCCTTTGGCTGCCTCGAGCGCCTGATGCACCAATGGAACTTTCAGCACCAGCACAGCCAGCGCGACCTGCAACGCCACGCCCCAGCCGATGGTCCGCCAGTTCACCGCGCGCAGGTTCGACGAGCACATCGCCACCAGGCCGAAGAAGCAGAAAATCCCGGCAACCGCCTGGCCGCGCGAGCCGATGACATCGCGCAGCAGGTACGCCGAGCAGCCCAGCACCACGATTGCCACGCCAATTCCCAGACGCCAGATGAAGGGTGTGGGCGTCTTTGCCGTAACAGCAGCGTCACTCATGGCGCGGACAATAATCAGCGGTGAAATAAAAGTCGAGTGCTGTGCAGACTCGCCCGCTTGCCAAACGGCGGTGGTTAAGGGCAGAATGATTCTGGTTATGAATACTTCTTTGCGGGTGCCGGCAGGCGTTGAGATCAAAGCTCAAATTGATTCATCCCAATCATCCATCCTCACACCTGACGCTTTGGACTTCGTCGCCAAACTCTGTCGCGAGTTTGAACCGACGCGCCAAAAACTTTTGGCCAAGCGCGTCGAGCGACAGAAGGAGATCGATAACGGCGTGCTGCCGGATTTTCTCGCGGCGACCAAATCTATCCGCGATGACAAATCCTGGCGCGTGGCTGCGATTCCGGCTGACTTGC
Organism: Verrucomicrobiota bacterium; assembly: GCA_025363535.1. Lineage (GTDB taxonomy): Bacteria > Verrucomicrobiota > Verrucomicrobiia > Limisphaerales > CAIQOK01 > CAIQOK01. Next base: position 7,077 of record JANYDP010000348.1, read on the forward strand.
AGGATCGGCGCACGGAGATCACCGGGCCGGTGGATCGCAAGATGGTCATCAACGCGCTCAACTCCGGCGCAAAGGTTTTCATGGCTGACTTCGAGGACGCCACTTCGCCCACGTGGAAAAATCTCATCGAAGGCCAGGCGAATCTCCGCGACGCAGTGCGCCGGACGATTTCGTTCAGCAACCCAGACGGCAAGCAATACAAGCTCAACGCGCAAACCGCCACACTGCTCGTGCGTCCGCGCGGTTGGCATTTGCCGGAGAAACACGTCCTCGTGGATGGCCAGCCGATCTCCGGCAGCCTGTTCGATTTTGGTCTGTATTTCTTCCACAACGCCGCCGAGTTGCTCCAGCGCGGCAGCGGGCCGTATTTTTATCTGCCGAAGATGGAGAGTCATCTCGAAGCGCGGCTCTGGAACGACGTTTTCAATTTCGCGCAGGACGCGCTGAAGATTCCGCGCGGTTCGATTCGCGCGACGGTTTTGATCGAAACGATTCTCGCCACGTTCGAGGCCGAGGAAATTCTTTTTGAGCTTAAGGAGCATTCCGCCGGGCTGAATTGCGGGCGCTGGGATTACATTTTCAGTTTCATCAAAAAGTTCCGCAATCGCCCCGGCTTCACGTTTCCCGACCGCACGCAGGTCACGATGACCTCGCCATTCATGCGCGCGTATTGTCTGAACGTCATCAAGGTTTGTCATCGTCGCGGCGCGCACGCAATGGGCGGCATGGCGGCGCAGATTCCCATCAAGAGCGATCCGGCGGCGAACGAAGCCGCGCTCGCCCGCGTCCTCGCCGACAAGGAACGCGAAGCCAGCGACGGCCACGACGGCACGTGGGTCGCGCATCCCGGTCTTGTGCCCGTCGCGCTCCAGGCGTTCGACAAGCACATGCCGACGCCGAATCAGATTTCCAAACAGCGTGACGACGTGAACGTGTTCGCAAAGGATTTGCTCGCCGTCCCGACCGGCACGATCACCGAGGACGGCTTGCGCGGAAACATCCGCGTCGGCGTGCAATATCTCGAAGCGTGGCTGGCTGGCAACGGTTGTGTGCCGCTCTACAACCTGATGGAAGACGCCGCCACCGCCGAGATTTCCCGCGCGCAAATCTGGCAATGGCTGAAACACAACGCCGCGCTCGCCGATGGACGCAAAATCACAACGCAGCTTTACGACGAACTGTTGCCGCAAGAAATGGCGCGCATCGAAAAAGAAGTTGGCAGCGCGCGGTTCAACGCGGGGAACTATTTGCGCGCTGCCAAGTTGTTCAGCGAGATGTCGAAAGCGAAAAAGTTCGCAGAGTTTCTGACGTTGCCGGCGTATGAGTTGATTGATTGATGCCTGTTGCTATAGTTGAATGAATTTATGCCAGTGAAATGCCAAACACCCCTTCCACAACTGGAGTTGGAAGTCCGACACCAAAACGGGACGACCCACCCGGTTGATTCTGCCGCCGGTGTGCAATTGCATTACGAGAATCGGTTTGGCCGACTTTATCTGGGAGATTCCCTGGCTTGGCTTAAGAGTTTGAAGTCAGAAACGGTTGACCTTTTTTTTGCCGACCCGCCTTACAACATAAAAAAGGCGGACTGGGATAATTTTGAGAGCAACGATCATTATGTTGCGTGGTCACGCGATTGGTTGGAACAGGCGGCGCGGGTTTTGAAAAAAAACGGCACGCTGTATGTGTGCGGGTTTTCAGAAATTTTGGCGGATGTGAAAGTCGCCGCCATGCCGTTCTTCAAAGGTTGCCGCTGGATCATCTGGCACTATAAAAACAAGGCCAACCTTGGCGGAGACTGGGGGCGTTCGCATGAAAGCATTGTTCATTTCCGCAAGAGCAAGGATTTCACTTTCAACATTGACGAGATTCGCATTCCTTACGGCGCGCACACGCTGAAATATCCCAGCCATCCACAGGCTGATACGAGCAACTTTGGAAAGAATGGCAATGGCAAGCACCGTGAAAATTGGATTCCAAATCCGAAAGGAGCGAAGCCCAAGGACGTGATGGATATTCCAACCACCTGCAATGGCATGGGTGAAAAAACTCCGCATCCAACGCAAAAGCCGGAAGAGTTGCTTCGCAAGTTGGTGCTGGCGTCGTCGAATCCCGGAGATTTGGTGGCTGATCCTTTCTCCGGTTCGGGCACGACCTCGGTTGTCGCCGAACAACTTGGTCGCCGCTGGCTGGCCTCTGATAACAGCCGGGAATATAATGAGTGGGCTATCAATCGTCTGGACTGCGTGGTTCGCCGCTCCGAAGCGGAATGGATACGGTTTGACGCTGAAACAGCGCAGCGGAGGGAGAGCATACGATGAAATTGGATGGGTTGGTAAAAATCGCGTCGAACAAGGGAAACTTCACCGAGTTGAAGGACTATGTCGGCTTCTGCCTGGAATTTTTGGATTTTGTCGGGACGCGGGGCGCGATACAGGCCGAAATCGTTTCACGAAATGAGAAGCACTACCGCTTCATCCAATTCAAGAATGCGGAATTCAGTATTTCAAGACCGCTGAACTCGAACCTGCTTTACACCGGCAAAATTGCGAAGACCGAATTCAAAACATTTCTCAAGGTTTTAGATGCCGTCAAGAAGAGCGACACGCCAGCAAATCGCGAGCTTGTGAACCGGTCTGTTTACACAATTCAGCAGTCAATCGGCGCAGCCCTAGATGCACTCCCAGCAGGAATGTCCAATACCGCGCGCAAAATTAACGGCGATTTGTTCGAGCGGTTCATCCGGCTGGTGCTAATCCGGGTTGGTATCGAATGCACTGCGGGCGTGGTGAAAGTGCCAATTAAGGTAGATGGTGAAGAGGAATTTGCGATGAGCTATCAGCATGACCTCATCATTAAGTCCGGGCAACTGGTGAAAATAATTGGCTCTGTAAAAACCAGCAGCAAAGACCGGCTGGATAAAGTTTTCGTTGATAAGTTCCTGCTGGCAAAACTCACTGGCAAAGACGTTCCCCATGTGGCTATTTTCCTCAACGATGTTCAACGGAAGGGAAAAAGCCCAAAGGATTACGGTGTCAGCGCAACCTTTCTGCCGGGCCATTTCAAAGGTTACACGGTCAAATTGAACCCGCTGGATGGAGTTTACTATTTCGACATTCGGCCAAATATGCTCACGGAAAATATCCTCAAGGATCACATCAAAACATTCGACCACTTCTTGTTCAAAGAATTGTGGGGACTGTTGAAACGTGAAGCTGTGGTGGCAAAAGTTGAACCAAAATAAAACGGCGGGAGCAAATGAATTTATGTCCGCCACATTCGATTTCACCCTGAACGGCAAGCCCGTCCGCGTCGCCGGAGTTTCGCCGAACGTGACGCTGCTGGAATTCCTGCGCGCCAACGACCTGACCGGCACGAAGGAAGGCTGCGCGGAAGGCGATTGCGGCGCGTGCTCCGTCGCCATCATCGAGCGCACGTCGGACGGGAAAAATACTTATCGCGCGGTGAACAGTTGCATCATGCCCGTCTGCCTCGTCGCGGGGCGCGAAGTCGTGAGCGTGGAAGGAATTTCAAAATCGGAAATCGGAAATCGGAAATCGGAAATGGATTTGCATCCCGTGCAGCAAAAAATGGTCGAGCATCTTGGCTCGCAATGCGGCTATTGCACGCCCGGTTTCATCTGCTCGCTGTTCGAGGGCTATTACCGCGACGACCTGAAGACGGGCGACGATCTGGACGAACAACTCGCGGGAAATCTTTGCCGTTGCACCGGCTATCGTCCGATCCGCGACGCGGCGATGGAAGCTTTTCAAAGCGGAAAGCAGAAAGCGGAAAGCAGAAATGGCGACGAGTTTGCGATACGTTTGCAAAAGTCCGACGCAATACTTGGTGCGGCGGACTACGAAAGCGACGGGGAAAAATTCCTGCGTCCGACTTCGCTAGCTGAATTGCTGAAGTTGCTCAAAGCAAATCCTGACGCGCGATTGATCGCCGGCGCGACGGAGCTTGGCCTCGACATCACGAAGCGCTACAAGAAATTTTCCACGCTCGTTTCCACCGAAGCCGTCGCGGAGTTGAGGGAAATCAAATCCACGCAAACCGAATGGCGCATCGGCGCGGCAGTCACGCTCACGGAGATTTACGACGCGTTGCACGGGGAATTTCCCGCGCTCGGCGACATGCTGCGCATGTTCGGTTCGCGGCAGATCCGCAACCGCGCCACGATGGGCGGCAACCTCGTCACCGCCTCGCCCATCGGCGACAGCGCGCCGTGTCTGCTCGCGCTGGATGCGAAGGTGGTGCTAGTGGGACAGGCGTCCCGCCTGTCCAGTGAGTCGAACGAACATTCTGAAGACTCAACCTTACAAGAAACTCGGGAGTCCAACCGGACAGGCGGGACGCCTGTCCCACTACCCGAGCGTACGTTGCCCATCGCAGACTTCTTCCTCGCGTATCGCAAGACGGCGCTGCAAGCGGGCGAAGTGCTGAAAACCATCATCATTCCGCGCGGCGCTTCCACGCCAAATCTACCGCGCAAGACGGCGTGGTTCAAAGTTTCCAAACGGCGCGAGATGGACATCAGCACCGTGGCGGGCGCGTTCGTGGTGGAGGTGGATTCGCAAAACATCATTCGTCACGTTCGACTCGGCTACGGTGGCGTGGCCGCGATGCCATCGCGCGGGAAAAAAACCGAGGACGCGCTGCTTGGAAAACCTTGGAACGAAGAAACGATTCAAAGCGTGCTGCCGGTTTTGCGGACGGAGTTCACGCCGATTTCCGATGTGCGTGGTTCGGCGGAATATCGCAGCGGACTCATCACGGATTTGTTGGAGAAATTTTTTGCTGATGAACCGGAGCGCGGCGTTCACGCCGCTTCATTGCTCGAACGCCGAAGCGGCCTAAAGTCCGCGCTCCAATCGCCGCCTCACGAAAGCGCGCACAAACATGTCACAGGCGAGGCGATTTATGCGGATGACCAGACGAACGGTTTTCTTGAAACCTGGCCGGTCTGTTCACCACACGCGCACGCCAAGATTCTGAAGCGCGACGCCACGGCTGCACGTCAAATGCCCGGTATCAAAGCCGTGTTGCTTGTCGAAGACGTTCCAGGTGTGAATGACACCGGCACGAAGCATGACGAGCCGTTGTTCGCGAACAAGGAAGTTTTGTTTCACGGACAGATAGTCGCGCTCGTCGTCGGCGAGACGGCGGAAGCGTGTCGTGCGGCGGCGGAAAAGGTCGTGGTCGAATACGAGCCGCTCGCGCCGGTTCTCACGTTGTGCGATGCCATCGCAAAAAAAAGTTTTCACAACGAACCGAATTTTATCCGGCGCGGCGATTGCGACACCGTTTTGACAAGTGCGCCGTTGAAACTGGAAGGCGAATTTGAACTTGGCGGGCAGGAACATTTTTATCTCGAATCGCAGGCGGCTTGGGCCGAGCGTGGCGAGGACAATTCCGTTTTCGTCGTTTCATCCACGCAGCATCCGAGCGAAGTGCAGCAGGTGGTTTCGCACGTGCTGCATTTGCCCGCGAACAAAATCGTCGTGCAGATGCCGCGTATGGGCGGCGGTTTTGGCGGCAAGGAAACGCAGGCGGCGATTCCCGCCGCGCTCGCCGCGCTCGCCGCGCATCACACCGGACAACCTTGTCGCGTGCGTTTCAATCGCGATCAAGACATGGCCATCACGGGACATCGCCATCCGTTTTTCGCGAAATTCAAAATCGGTTTCGATCAAAATGGTTTGCTGCTTGCGGCGCAGGTTCATCTCACGTCGAACGGCGGCTGGTCGCAGGATTTGTCGCAGGCGGTGACCGACCGCGCGCTCTTTCATCTCGACAATGCCTATTACATTCCGACGGTGGAATTTCGCGGGCAGGTGGCGAAAACAAATCTCTCATCGAACACGGCGTTTCGTGGATTCGGCGGGCCGCAAGGCATGTTGGTCATCGAAGAAATTTTGGATCGCATCGCGCGGCGACTTGGCTTGCCCCCGGAAATTGTGCGCGAACGGAATCTTTATCGCGGCAGCGGCGAGACGAACACGACGCATTACGGCCAAGCGATTGAAGACAATCGCATCCAAACCATCTGGCATGAGTTGAAGAAATCCAGCGCGTTTGAAAAACGCCGGGTGGAAATCGCGAAATGGAATTCCCAAAATTCAAATCGCAAACGCGGCCTCGCCATCACGCCGGTGAAGTTCGGGATTTCGTTCACGGTCACGCATTTGAATCAAGCGGGCGCGTTCGTTTTAATTTATCAGGATGGCACGATCCAATTGAATCACGGCGGCACGGAGATGGGTCAGGGCTTGCACACGAACGTGGCGATGATCGCGGCGCAAACGCTCGGCGTGAAATTGGAAAACATCCGCGTGATGCCGACGAGCACCGACAAAGTGCCGAACACTTCGGCGACGGCGGCGAGCGCGGGCACGGATCTGAACGGCGCGGCGATGAAGAACGCGTGCGAGATTTTGCGCGCACGCCTTGCGCCGGTGGCGCTTGAACTGGTAGCAGCCGACGTGAGTCGGCTCAAACTAAAATCCGAAACGAGTCAGAGCGGACTCACGTCCGCTGCTACAGATTTAATTTTCGCCGACGGATTCGTTTTTCACCGCGAACATCAAGACGCGAAAGTTTCCTTCGCCGAAGTCGTCAAGCGGGCCTACATGCAACGCGTGAGTCTATCCACGACCGGTTTCTACGCGACGCCGGGAATCCATTGGGATCGCGCAGCGGGACGCGGCAAGCCGTTTTATTATTTCGCTTACGGCGCGGCGGTCACGGAAGTCGAGGTGGATGGTTTCACCGGAATGCAGCAAGTCCTGCGCGTGGACATCTTGCACGACGTCGGCGACTCGGTGAACGCGGCGGTGAACCGCGGCCAGATCGAAGGCGGCTTCGTGCAAGGCATGGGCTGGCTCACGGCGGAAGAACTTTTGTGGAACGACAAAGGCGTTTTGCTCACG
>JANYDP010000430.1 GCA_025363535.1 Verrucomicrobiota bacterium
TCCAAAACTTCGCGCTCGCGGTCGGTCAAATGTTCCACTTCCGATTGCGCCGTGACCTGCTGGCGGAACTGGCCGATCACCTTGCGCGCGATTTCCGGCGTCATCGGCACACCGCCCTCGTGTGCCTCCTTGATGGCGGAAATAATTTTTTCCGGCTCCGCTCGTTTCAACAAATAACCGCAGGCCCCGGCGCGCAACGCCTGAAAAATCCGTTCTGAATCTTCATACACCGTCACGATGACGATGTGGACTTTCGGCATCAGCTCCCTGATTTTGGCCGTGCATTCCACGCCGGTGGAATCCGGCAGTTGAATGTCCATCAAGATCACGTCCGGCTGCGCTGGAGGAATGTTTTTCAGCGCCTCCGCCACCGTGCCGCAGGTGCAGACGCACTGGAATCCCGGCGTGCGGTTGAGCAGGGTCTCGAACCCTTCGCGCAATGTCCGGTTGTCCTCGACGATGCCGACTTTGATCATAAAAAATTTCCCGGCAGCGGCGCGCGGAATTTGACGGACGTGCCGTTTTTTGCGTCGCCGGAAATTTCACAGCTGCCGCCGAGCGAACGCATCCGCTCGTTCATGTTTGCGATGCCGTCGTCGCCGGCGTGCCGCACCTGCGTCTCCAGCCCGCGCCCGTTGTCGGAAACCTCCACGAGCAGGTTTCCGTCCGCCACGGAAATCCGCAGCCAGACCTGCGTGGCGTGCGCGTGGCGGATGACGTTGGTGAGCGCCTCTTTGAACGCGAGGAAAATTTCCTGGCGGAACTTTGGGTCCAGGGGATATTCCGGCAAATCCTCCGCCACATCTAGCCCGCAGGACACCGACGCCAGCTCCAGCAACCGCTGCGCGTACGAGCCAAAATAACTGGCGAGCGAGGCGATGCTGTCGTTGCGCGGGTTTACCGCCCAGACGATTTCATCGAGGGATGTCACCATGCGCCGGGCGGTTTCGGTCAGATCATCCAGGTAGCGTTTTTTTTCTTCGGCGGACGTGGCGGAACTTTTCACGAGCGAACTGAGCATGTTCACCTCGGTCAGTCCGGCACCCAGGTCGTCGTGCAGATCGTGCGCGACGCGGGCGCGTTCTTGTTCGATCTCCCGCCAGCGCTCGGCCCGCTGCCGCTCCTGAATCTGCGTCTCCAGTTGCCGCGTCCGCTCCGCCACCTGCCGATGCAGCACCATCACCCAACTGAAGGCCGCCACCGCCACAAAACCCAGCGCGCCCGCGATCCACAAAACTTTTTTCAACGTCCACCAGGGCGGGGCCTGCAACAAGACGACGTCGCCCGCCGAGCGCAGTTGCACACGAAATGATTTGGCCCGCCAGTCCTCGCCCGCATGCCACTCGCCGGGTTCGATCCGGCAGACCCCCGTCACCGAGACGCGGCTGCCATTTTCCAAAACGGCAAAGGCGTCCGCACCGTTGGTTTGCTTGAGGTAGGCGTAAAAAATGAAATCCCCGTTCTGGAGAATTAAATACCGTTCCGAACCGTGCAGCGCCCGGTCAATCAGCTTGGCGGAAAGCTCGACCAACCGGCAGTCGTGCTTGCCCTTCAAAGCCTCATCCGAGGTGATGCTGGCCGGAGCCGGCGGCTGGCCGGCGGCAATTTTTTGGTAGATCGCATCCTGCAGAATCGGGGTGTATTCGCCCTGGCCGACGAAGCCGAGCGCTTCCACCTGGTCGCCCACCTGCAACGGTTCGCCGGCCTTGGTCTGCACCTCCACGCCTTGATCGCCGGCCTGCAGAAAAAGCGCCTGGCCGGGCGCGTGGTAGATGACCGTCCCCGCAACCTTCACCCGGTGGCCGTAGGCTTCACGCGGCGCGAATTGCAGCAGGCTGCCAGTCGGGCGCGTGGCTATGGCAAAAGGTTCCCGGGGCGCAGGCTCCTCGATCACGAGGTCGTCGGCGCGCGGCACCATCAGGCGGATGGCGAACAACTGTCGTTGATGATTGAACTGCGTCGAACAAACGCCGCGCACCCGCACCGTGCTGTCGAGCAGGTCTTCGGTGCGTTTCACCGGCAGTTGCCGGGCATAGACCGAAAGCCGGCCGCCGCCCGTGGCAATTTCGACCAGGTGATATTGCGACGCTTCATCCAGATGCACCCAGCGCACGATGCCGACGATTTCCACGAACTGACTGTCTTCCTGACCGCTGGCCAGTTGGTCGTAAGTGACGGGCTTGGGTTTGGGCAATGGCGCTTCGCCGACCGGCCGCACCAAATCCGGTACAACAATGGGCGCGTACTCGCCGGGGCTGGTCGTGCCTTCCACTTCCACCACCTGACCGGGCGTGAATGACAGAGGCAGGCCGGAGTCGAACAGATAAATTCCCGCCGTGTCGTCTTGAATAAAACGGGAGTAAAGCGTCGTATCAAAAAACGTCACCACCCCGCGCAACCGCACCCGGCGCTGTTGCCGCGCCTGTTCCACGGTCAATCCACGCACCGCCGACGCCGTGCGCAGCTCCGCCACCGCCGACGCTTCCGCCGCGGCGCTACGAGCATCGCCAAGCCCGAGGAGGGTCGCGACAAGCAGACCACTGCCGGAGCAACGGAGCAATCGAAGCGGCCGGATGGTTCGGGCGATTGACATAGTCGGCGCCGCGACGGACAGGCGTATCGTTTCGCGCGGGGCTTGCACTGCTATTGTCAGCATGGGGCGGTCTTGTCAATCCATGCTTGCGGGAACGGAAACATTTCCAGCGCGCGGCTCCGGTCAGTTGCAAAGGCGCATGACCCGGTAAAAACGGCTGGCGGCCTGCAGATCAACGGACACGGTTTTAAGTCCGCCGTCGCCGGCCAGATTGGTAAGGGTCAGCCACTGCGAATCGGCGAGGCTGGATTTCCACCGCACTTGATAAGGCAGCTCGAGATACGTGGGAAAGCCGAGATTCAAACCGCTCCCCGCCCGGCTCGCCGCCACGGACACCGGGAATTCGCTGGTGCCGCCGGAGTTCAAATTCACATCATCAAACAGCACCGCGCCCGCCTCGTTGGCCGGCTGGCGGAAAACCATCTGGCAACGAACCTGGCTGGCACCCGTCGGCGCAACGAGGTTGGTGACCGCGCCGATAAAGGCGAGGCTGGCGGGATTGAACTGGTTCGTGACCGGCAGATTCAGCCACAACCCTGCCGCCGTGCCGGAGGTGATGGTGAACGAGCGGTAAAGACTCAACACGTTGGCCGCCCCGTCGCGAAACGAGACTTCGAGCCAGGCCATGTTGCCGCCCGCAATCCGGTCGCTAATCGGCGTGAAGGCCCACGCATCCACCTTGAAGCTTTGGCCGGCGACGGCGGGTTTGTCCTGATAGATTCCGGAGTAATTGGTCACGCCGTTGAACTGTCCGAAGACTTTGAAAACATTGGTACCGTTATGCACCGGCACGTTGGTGATGTTTTCCGTGAGCGTGTTGAAACCCGCGCCGTAAGCCGTCCAGTTCGCCAGGCCGGCGGTTTCCAGACCGGGGTTGGCCAGCGCGTTGGCACCACAGGCCGACAAGTTGGCGGACGAATAAACCCGCACGTAATCCACCGTCATCCGTTGTGGAAAAACCGTCGTGCCGTCGGGATTGCCGGGCCAGCCTCCACCCACGGCAACATTCAACAGCAAAAATTGCGGCTGCTTGTAAACCCAGGTCGCGCCCGCCGGCAGGCTTCCCAGGTTCACGCTGAAATACTGCTGGCCGTCCATGAACCACTTGATCTGGTTGGTCGTCCATTCCATCGCGTAGATGTGAAAATCATCCGCGTACGCCGCCCCGCCCGGCAACGCACAGGGTCCGCCGATGCCGTTGGCACCCGAATATCCAGGCCCATGCACCGTGCCGTGAACGAGCGTCGGCTCGCGCCCGATGTTCTCCATGATGTCGATCTCACCACACGTCGGCCAGGGAACGCCTCCGTCAATGTTCGTGCCCAGCATCCAAAACGCGGGCCAGATGCCCTGACCGCGCGGAATCTGAATGCGCGCCTCGATGCGGCCGT
>JANYDP010000435.1 GCA_025363535.1 Verrucomicrobiota bacterium
CGCCGAACTCCGGTTCGGCTCGTTCGAGGTGGATCGAAACGCGCCGAGCCGGTGCTCGGCGCTCCGCTGGTGCAGCGGAAACCGCCGCGCGGCGAGCCATTGCCAGAGCAGCAGCACGCAACTCAGGCCGGCGAGAAATCCAAAGATGACGTTCAAAATCACTGCCTGTTCGTAATCACGCCGCGCCCGGGTCGCAAGCAAAGTTTTGCAAAACAGAATAGACAAAACGAATCTGCCGGTGCGTCATCTAAGTAATTAATGCAGGCCGAGTCCGAACTTCAACGGCTCTACGACGAACATGCCCAGGCGCTGTTCGCGTTCCTGCTGAATTTCACCCGCGCCGAAGCGGACACCCGCGACGTGCTTCAAGAAATTTTCATCAAGCTCGCCCGGCAGCCGGAATTGTTGCGCGGCGCGCGGGACGAACGGCCGTTTCTCATCCGCCTGGCGCACAATGCCGCCATTGATCTGATGCGCCGGCGCGGCACACGCGAAAAATATCACGACCAATTGGGTGAGGAGACGGAGCAAGTCTTCGCGCCCACCAGCAATCCAGACGAAGCCTCGTTTCGCGCCGCCTTGACCGACGCGCTGGCCGAGCTGCCCGCCGAACAACGCGCCGTCGTGCATCTGAAATTGTGGGAGAACCTGACCTTCGAGCAGATCGCCGACGCGCTCGACGTGCCGCTCAACACCGCCGCCAGCCGCTATCGCTACGGCTTAGACAAACTGCGCGGCCAGTTGCGTCCTCTTTACGACGAGATCAAATGAAGACCGATGATTTTGAAAAACGCCTGGCGCACCAGCCGCTCCGACAGATTCCGGCGGCCTGGCGCGGAGACATTTTAAGAACGGCGCAAGCAGCGGTTTCCAAACCGGCCCCTCGTTCAAGCTCCTGCTTCCATTCGTTATCCTCGCTCTTCTGGCCTCATCCCAAGGCTTGGGCCGGGCTGGCGGCGGCGTGGCTGCTGATCGTGGCCCTGCATTTCTATAACGTGGACAGCGCAGTGACGGTCACGAAAAATTCTCCGCCACCGTCGCCGGAATTTTTTCTGGCCCTGAAACAACAACGCCGCGAACTGGCCAAGCTCGTCGAGCCTGCAACCGCGCCGGATGCCGACCGGCTCAAATCATTTCCGCCCGGGCCGCGCAGTGAACGTCGGGCAGAACAATTGACGGTCTGAACATTTATGAGTGAAGAACCCAAAAGCGTCTGGAAAAAATCATTTACCGGCCCGCGCTGGCTGGGCGCGTGGCTGATCATCCTGACGGCAGCAACCTTTGTCATCATTTTGGTTATCACGCTTTTTCTTCCCGGTGGTCCGCATGGTTTACTGGAATGGGCACCAGCTTCGATCGCGTTGATGGGGATCAGCCTGATCATCGCCACGGCGTTGATGTGCCTCTGGATTTTGCTGCGCTGGGTAATTAACCCAAAGAATTTTAAGCGATTGCTGTTCGCGCTGGCCTGTTTCGTCACGCTGATCGCCCTGATTTACGCTGAGGAAGATTTTCGCGGCAAATGGGCCTGGAACAATTTCAAGCGCGAATGGGAGGCGAAAGGTGAAAAGTTCGATCTCGCCAGCTTCATTCCGCCGCCGGTGCCGGACGAACAGAATTTCGCGATGACGCCGCTGTTCCGGCCCGTGCTGGATTATTACCGATCCACCAACGGCGTTCGCTGGAACGATACGAACGGCTACGCCCGGGCCGAACGAGTGCACTTTCGGGCTGCGGATGTGAAGTCCGACCCTTCGGCGAACTTGGCCGTGGCGGACAAGCTCACCGATTTCGGGCCGTGGCGCGATTACTACCGCAGCAGCACCAATTTTCCGCATCCGCTGCAACCCGGTGCCGCCGCGCAGGACGTCTTGGTCGCGCTCGGAAAATTCGACGCCGAGATGAAGGAGTTGCGCGAGGCTGCGGCCACTCGGCCCTTGTCACGCTTTCCTATTCACTATGAGGAAACCCCCCCGTTCGGCATTTTGCTGCCACACCTCGCCCGGATAAAAAGCCTGTGCCAGCTTTTCCAATTACATGCTCTGGCCCAGATGGAATTGGGACATGGTGAAGATGCGCTCGCCGATATTCAGGTGGGTTTTCGTTTGTCCGATTCGCTGCGTGACGAACCGTTTCTCATTGATCATCTGGTCCGGATTGCCGCGCTGGCCATTGACCTGAACGGCGTTCGCGAAGGGCTGGCACGGCATGTTTGGGACGACGCCCAACTTGCGCAGCTCGAAAAATATCTGGCTGCGCTGGACATCCTCGCCGAATACAAAATCAATATGCGCGGCGAACGCAGCTTCGGCCTCAGTGGTATAGAATATTACCGGCAACTGGGTTTTCGGGCGCAGGTGGGTGATTTGTTTTACATGGGCGACGACGGCGGAGCGCAAAATCTACCGGCATACGTCATCGCATTAAACTTCCTCCCCGGCGGTTTTTATTACCAAAACATGACGGCCATGGCGCGGCTGCATCAGGAATTCACGCTCGCCGCTGTGGACGAAGCAAAGCACCGCGTCTTTCCCGACGTTTGCCAGGCAATGACCAACTCCATCGCGCAACTGCGAATGACGCCTAACAACATC
>JANYDP010000486.1 GCA_025363535.1 Verrucomicrobiota bacterium
GGCCAGCGTGTCGGTGCAGGTCGTCAGCCGCGCGGATCAGGACACCGGCGCGACCCGGTTCTTCGACACGGAAATGTTGTCGCTGAATTTGTCGGGCGGCAATTTGCCCGCCGGCCTCATGGTGCGCGAAAGCCCAAGCAAGGCGTCGCTCGGTCGCACCAGCGTGCGCACGGATGTCGGCGACTACAAGATCAGCAGCTTCTTTGACGTGTTCACAGAAGTCAGCTTGGACGGTGGTGCCACCTGGTTGCCTTCCGTCACCAAGCCCGGCACGATGGGATTGAAAACCAATACGCCGGCGGTCTGCATCGTCTCCATCAGTTGTCCGCCGAGCATCACGGTCACATCCGTCGGTCCGGCCGTGGTCACCTTCACGGTCACGGGCAATGACAGTTGCAACAGCCCGGTGACGGTCACCTGCGTCCCGCCGTCGGGCAGCACGTTCCCGGTCGGCACCACCACGGTCAACTGCACTGCGACCAGCGTGAACGGCACGGCCAATTGCAGCTTCACCGTCACCGTGAAACCGAAACCGCGCGTGTTCCCGAGCGGCGACAAACTGCCGCCCACGAACAGCGTCTATATCAGCCCCGCGATGTGGCACGCCGCGTACGCCAACGGCATCTACATCAGCAACGTCACCCACCGTGCGTTCACGGCGAACTACCCGCCGCCGCCGAACGGAACGTCCATGAACGAAACCTTCGGCTCGAAGGTGGACTTCCTGATGTCTCCGAACGGACAGGTGTTCACGCGGTTCACCGGTAACGCCGATTGCACCGTGCATGTCACCAGCATTGGCTCAGAGGGTAACGATCAGGTCTATGACACGGAGATGTTGCAGCTCGACTTGAGCGGCGGCACGATGCCTGCGGGCGTCCGCCTGCGCGAAAGTCCCACCAAACAGTCCACCGGCCAGACGCGCATCACGCCCGTCGCCACCGGCGGCTACCGGATCAGCAGCTTCTTCGACGTCTTCACCGAATTGAGCCTCGACAACGGCGCCACTTGGTCGCCGGCCAGTTCCGCTGGCCACATGGAACTGCACATTGACGCGGCGAACCCGCCGACCAAACTGATACAGCCACACTTCCAGGGCGGCCAGATGATGTTCGACGTGCCAACGCAATACGGCCTGCGCTACACCGTGCAAGCCAACAACAGCCTGACCAGCCCGAACAACTGGAGCGTCATTGCCGTCGTCTCCGGCAACGGCCAGAGCCTCACCGTGCCGGACACGCAGTTGCCGCATCCGGCGCAGCGCTACTACCGCGTGGTGATTGACGAAGACCCGAACCAGTAATCGGGTAAAAAATAAAACACGAACGGCGTGCCGATCCTCGGCACGCCGTTTTTTCTGCCGCAACAAAGCCTGCGCCAGTATCCACCGCCAACCTCCGGAAAAAATCCGCCGCGTCGCTTCAAGCAAACAACCGTTGAACCCGAACTCCGCCGCCGCGCCCGCCGCATACGGTCTGGGGTTTAATTTCGGGTTGAATAATCGCAGAATCGAAGTGTCCGTCCCAGTTCAGCCCAAACATTTCACCGGCTATCACCCCGAATTCCGAAGAAGAAAACGAACAGAGGAAGACAGAAGAATAGTGAGGCAGGTTTCCAGCTTTCCTGATTCGCCAGCGGATCTCGTCGCGGTCGTGCAGAATTATTGACCCGCCTCGCATCAACTTCAGTCAGGCTGGAAGCCTGCCCACTAATCCGGCTTCGGATTTTGGGTTCAACGGCCCGCGCTGCGGGTCACAGACCCGCGCCTCGAATGCAGCAGCACCGGCAGCAGCACCAGCGAGGCGGCGAAACAGTTCACCAGCCCCAGCACCAGTAGCGCGCCGAGCCGTGCGTTGGCCGGCACCTGCGACAGCATCAGCACGCCGAAGCCCAGCGACATGGCGAGTGTGTTGATCAAGGCCGGCGGCCCGGTCAGACGCAACGCGCGGCCCAATGCGTCCACTGCCGGTCCGCCCGTTGCGCGCATCTGGTCGAAACTTTCCAGCAGATGAATCGCGCAGTTCACGCCGATGCCCAGCGTCATCGCCGCAAACATTGAAGTCGCCACGCCGAGCGGAATGCCCGTCCAGCCCAGCACCGCAAATTTAATGATGATCGCCAGCAGGCTTGGCAACAGGCAGAAGAATCCCCAGCGCATCCCGCCGAACAACGCCGCCACGAGAAAAATTCCCGCCAGCGACCATCCGAGTGATTGTAACTGAGTGGTTACAATGCCGCCGATCAACGCCTGGCTCACCGCCACGTCGCCGGCAAAACCGAGCTTCATTCCCAGCGGCGCGAGGTGTTCCCGCTCATAGACGCGGAGGTCGTGCATCAGCCGGGCGGTGTCCACGAAGTTGGCGTCCTTCAAAAACACCGTCGTCAGCGACCTCGTGTAGTTCGTGTCCACCAACTGCCGCAGGCGTACCTGCCCAAGGGCGAGGCCGTAGTAGTCCCAGAGCAGCTTCACTTCGATCCCGTTGTCGGGCAGTCTGCGCGCATTTGGATCGCCCGATCTCGTCATGAAGCGCGTGGTCAGGAGATAATCTTCAGGGCCGAGCACGCCGCCCACCGCGCAATCCCGGCGTGTCCGGATGAAGACGCCGAGATCTCCGATGGTGCGGATCGTTTCGGGCAGGAGGTGCGTGCGGGCGGCGATTTCAAAATGGGCGTGTCTGGTTTTCGCCAGGGCCGGCCAGAAATTGCCGCCAGGCACGTCGGGCGCGATCCGGGTGAAAATTTTTTCGTCACCGGCATTGACCATTTCAAAATGCGACTGCCAGACGGTCTGCGGGTCGTCCGTTATCCAGAGCCGGATGGGGCTGCCCATCATCACGGCGGCGTCGGGGGTCAACGTGCGTGGAAAGGCGAGGTCGCGCGGCGCAAGATCCGCCGCTGGCATTTCCCCGGATAAATTACGGGTTGCTTCGACGGCGACGAACAGCAGATGCATCCCGAAAAATTGTTCGTTCACCCGTTGCGTGACGTGGCGGAATTCGCTCTCGGGATCGAAGCCGTTGGTCCAACTGTCTTGCACCACCAACTTGCGCAAACCGAGCGGCGCGAGTGCCAAGATGAGCAGCGAGCCGCCGATCACCCAGCCGCGGCACCGCACGATCGCCGCGCCCGCGTGCGCGAACCAATCGGCGAGTGGAGTTGTTTCATTGCGCCGCCGGCGGTTCAACAGCCGCGCGGGATTCACCAGCGTTAGCAGCGCGGGGACGACGGTGAGCGAAAAGAACAGGCCGAACAGCGCGCCGAGGCCGGTGAAAATTCCAAACGCCCGGACCGGCACCAGCGGCGACAAACCAAACGAGAGAAAGCCAACCACCGCCGTCAGCGACGTGCAGGCCACGGGCACGAGAAGTTTATTGAAGGTTTCGCCGACGAGCAGCTTGTGGTCGTGGCCGGGCTTTTCGCGGAGCAGATTGAAATAGCGGTTGAACAGATAAATGTCATTGGTCACCGAGAGAACCGTGAGCAGCACGGGCATCACGGCGGTTGTCAGATACAGCGGCACACGACACCAGCCCATGAGGCCGAAAACAAAAATCATGGTCGCGGCCACACCCGGTAACGGGAGCAGCGCGGCCAGCACGTTGCGGAAGCAGAGCAGAAACACCAGCATCATCACCAGCGCGGCCAGTGGCACGAGGCCGAGGTGCCGGGCGGCAAACACGCGAAGTTCATGCGCACTCGCCGGCAGTTTCCACGCCGTACGGCCTTGGATGCTCGTGCCCAGCCATCCACCCGGCACGCCCAGGTCTTCGAGTATTTGCACGCCCAGCAGCGATTCCGCCGCCGGGGCGCCCGTCACGGCGATGTCATTGTCTGTATTTTTGTGGGCGACAATCAAGCCGCGGACCGTTTCATAAAATTGCGTGCGCTCTGCCCCGTCGGGAACACCGACGAGGATGACCGTGGACCGGCCGTCCGCC
>JANYDP010000491.1 GCA_025363535.1 Verrucomicrobiota bacterium
TCGGCGACGTGCTGCGCGCCGTGCATGGCGAGGTGTTCGACACGCCGGCCCTGACCGATCTCAAGTGTCCGGCCGAACTGCGTCGTGCTTGGCAGCGGCTCAAGGCTTCCGTGGACGATTCGGCCAACCAGATCGCCTTCCAGCAACTGCTCGACGAAAGTGCCGAGAAGGAAAAAATGTATTATATCTGAGCTTCACTCCGGTCAACTGTTGCACGGCGGGACACGGCTGTTCGCATTTCAGACAGACTTTCGTTGCAACCCAGCCCCGGACCGGTCGCCCCGAAAATAGAACTAAAGTCTCCGGTGGATTCCGTCCCGCGTTGGCCTGTCCCAGGTGGGGACGACGGTTTCCACTCGTAACAAGGGCTGTCACAGCTTCAAGACACTCAGGCTGGCTACCGCTGGGACAAACCCGGAACCGCGCGGTGGCGGCTACGGTTTTCGCAGACGGCCGTTTTTCCCGACGGCACACAAGTTGCAATTCCATCACTTGCTTTATGGCGTCATCGAAATCTTTGTTCGTCGGTGTGGTGGAAGTGAAACTGGACGGTTTCGCGGTGGACGTGCCGGCGCAGCGCCGCTCCTTCGCCGCCATCCGCTCGCACCTTGAATCCCATGCGTTGAAACATCAGCGCATTCTCTGCGCGCTCAACGTGGACGGCGAGCCGGTGAATCTGCTCGAACCGCGCCGCAGCGCCAAGCCGTTCGCTCGCATTGAAGGCGAAACCATGAGCCTTGATCAAGTGCCCGCCCAGCTCATCAGCGCCGCGCTGGAGCAGACCGCCAACGTTCGCGCCAAGGTGCAGTCCGCCGTGGAACTGGTGTTGATCAATGACGCCCACCGTGCGCGCGAACTCTGGTGGAACCTCGCGCTCACGCTCAAGGAGCCGCTGCTGACGTTGAGCCTGCTGCCGGAAAACTTTTTCAGTCCGGCGAAAGGCAGCGCGCCATTATGCCAGTTGCGCGCGTGGCAGCTCGAGCAGCTTGGCAACGTCATCCAGCAGGTGGACGAATCGTGTGACGCCGAAGACCCGGCGGTGCTTTCCGACACTTTGGAAAAATGTGCGCTCCCCTGGCTGGATAATCTCCATGCCGCGCTCAAGCTCTGGCTGGAAACCGCCCTCCTTGACACGCCGGTTGGCGAAACCAAAACGGCGGCGACGCCTTGACCGGATTTATTCCGGTTTGCGCACGGCAAACCACGCCGACACACGGCCCCACATCACGCCAATGATCAAACCCGCCAGATGCGCGGTGTTGGCGACGTTGCCCACCGCGCCGGTGTAACACACCACCAGCCAGATGAGCAGCCATTGGACATTTTGCCGATCCAGGAAAACACCCGAGGCACGGTCATATTTCCCGCGCATCCACACGTAGCCCGCCAGCCCATAGACCACGCCGGACATCCCGCCGACATAGCCAGGCCCGATCCAAAGATATTCCGCAATCATCGGCCCGACGTCGGTGACCGCCACGAGCAGGGCGAAGAGGAGCGTGCCTTGCCGCGCCTCGATCATGCAGCCAAGCTGGTAGAGCCACATCATGTTGAAAAGCAGATGCAGCAGGCCGAAGTGGATGAACGCCGGGCTGAACAGTCGCCAGAATTCTCCGGCACGAACTTGTGCGAGGAAAGTGTGGTCCGCAAATTTGGGATCGGCAAGCAGTAGCTTCCGCACGAAATCTGAATCCTCTCCCAGCTTGGAATAAACCGCTGCCAGCACGCAGGCACAAATCAAACCAAAGGTCAGCGGGCCGACGCCGTAGCCGCCCATTTTAGGAAACAGACTTTTCCCAGTGCGGATGCGCTTCCGATAATCGGCCAGATCGCGAGCCTCAGCTTCGCGCGCTTTGGCGGCCTCAGCACCAGCGGCGAGAAACTCGGGCGCGGTGGGGTTTTCCTGGAACCGTTTCAAACGCGCCTGCGCGTCCGCCACTTGCTCCTCGTTCAAAATCCAAACGGCCCACGCGCCAGCGTCTTGTTCGACCTCATTGCGAATGTGGTTCGCAACCAGATGATCGCTGAAAACGTTCGCCCGCTGCTTGTCGGGGAGATGGCCGATTTGTCTCACGCGCGACCTCCTTGAACTTTTTTTCCACGACCAGGTTTCTTGTAGCTCACTGGACTGGTTTTTGCATCTTTGCCCGGCGCGGAACCATCCACCGTACGCTTCAGTTCCCTGACCTGATCGCGGAGCAGGGCGGCCTTCTCGAATTCCAGATTGTTCGCGGCGGTCAGCATTTCCTCTTCGAGTTCGCGGATGGTTTCCACCACGTCGAAGTTTCCGCCCGCGTCGTTGATGACCGCCGTGGCCTTGCTGTCGTATTGATGCGCGGCACTGTGCAGACTGGCCTCAACTTCACGCTTCACACTGCGCGGGGTGATGCCGTGCTCCTTGTTATAGGCAATCTGCTTGTTGCGACGGTATTCGGTGACGGCCAGAAATTTTTTAATGCTTTGCGTCATCACGTCGGCGTAGAGAATCACCTCGCCGTTCAGATGCCGCGCGGCGCGACCGGCGGTCTGGATCAAACTCGTCTCGCTGCGGAGAAAACCCTCCTTGTCCGCGTCGAGAATCGCGACCAGTGAAACTTCCGGCAGATCGAGACCTTCGCGCAGAAGATTGATGCCGACGAGCACGGTGAATTCACCCTTGCGCAACGAACGCAGAATTTCTACGCGCTGGATCGCATCAATGTCGCTGTGCAAATACTGAACGCTGATGCCGATTTCGCGCAGATAATCGGTCAGCTCCTCGGCGGTGCGCTTGGTCAACGTCGTGACCAGCACACGTTCGTGCAGATCGGCGCGCTTGCGACATTCGTTGATCAGATCGTCAATCTGACCCTTGAGCGGCTTGATCGTCACCTTGGGATCAATCAATCCGGTTGGACGCACGACGAGTTCGGCGACGCGTCCCTTCGACCAGCCCAGTTCGCGCGGCGTGGGCGTGGCGCTGACGTAGATCGTCTGGGTTTGAATCGCCTGAAATTCCAGAAAGTTCAGCGGACGGTTGTCGAGCGCGCTCGGCAGGCG
>JANYDP010000521.1 GCA_025363535.1 Verrucomicrobiota bacterium
CCGGACAAAAGCCTCTTGTTGACGGAATTGATTCCTGCTGCAAACCTCGAAAGCACCATGAGCGAATTCAAGTTTGAATGTCCCCACTGCCAGCAACACCTCGCCTGTGACGAACAATTCGCGGGCCGGCAGATCAAATGCCCCGGCTGCGACCATCTCATCAACATCCCTTCCGTTCCCGGCCAGACCGCGCAATACAAACCCGAGTCAGGAATGACCTGGGCAACGCATGTCCCGCCGGCGCAGGCGAAGCCCCCAAAAACCGGCAGCTAGTTGCTCCAGAACCGGGCGGGAAACCCGGTGATGCCACGCTTTGAAGCCGGCCCTGGTCAGTGGCAACAGGCTCCGGCGTGAACACGAGGCGCTTCACGACGCAGTCCAAAATTGGCGGGAGACAGCCATTTTTTGCTTGAGGAAAAATCGCAACGGAGATAAATCTTATTTGCAACCTTAAAAGAACTGGATTATTCACAGCTTGGTCATGTCCCAATGAACCGGTCATTCGCAATTTTCTCTCGGCGTCGTGCATCTTTGATGATCCTTCTGGCCATTAGTTGGAACGTCGTTGGTGGTGACCTGGCACCAGCCAAGGAAATTGCCGTCGGCGCGCGCGCGCCAGCGTTCACGCTGAAGGATCAGAACGACCGGGAGCTGTCGCTGGAAACCCTCTTGAAAAAAGGCCCGGTGGCCGTGGTGTTCATCCGTTCGATAGACTGGTGCGCGTACTGCCAACTACAGACGGTGCAACTATCTGAAAACCTTTCAAAAATCCGCGCCTCGGGCGGCCAGGTGGTGGTGGTTTGCTACGACCCACCCGACAAGGTGAAGCGGTTCGTGCGGCGAAGGAAAATTGAAATCCCGGTTTTATCCGACGTCGAAAGCGCGACGATTGATGCGTATGCCATGCGGGCGTTGACGGGGAGCAAGAATCAGATCGGTTCGGCGCAGCACGGGGCGTTCGTGATGGACAAATCTGGCGTGGTGAGATCGAAGCCGTATTTGACCTCGTTTGAAGGCGATTCGGCGGTGGAAGCCTTGGTGAGTGCCTTGAAGGAAGCAAATACATCCAAACCTTAACCGGAGAAAAATTATGAAGACATGGAAATTATGTTTTGCGTTGATGTCGGTGCTGGTGCTGGCGATGGCAAATCAGGTGGACGTTCACGCGGCCACCCTGCCCAAGGTGACGAACGTCAGCCTGAGTCCCACGCTGACGAATGAGTTTTACATCACGGCCACCAACATCACCACGACGTTCAACGGCACCAACGTGCGCGTGCTGGTGTACATGGACGATCCGCCCGGCGGCGGCGGAGCCACGCGCGGCATTCCCGCGCCGTTGATCGAGTTGACCGTGGGGCAGACAGTCATCTGCCATTTCAAAAACAATCTGACGAACAACGTCGAGGGCGCGACCATCCACTGGCATGGCATCGAACTGGACAACGACAGCGACGGCACCGCCGTGACGCAGGATACCGTTTTGGCCGGCCAGACCTACACCTACCGGTACATCGTGCCGCGCCCGGGGCTGTTCTGGTATCACTCGCATATGCTGCCGGGCACGACCACGTACGGCGGCATGTACGGGCCGATCATTGTACATGACGCCGATGAAACCGCCCTCATCGCCGCGAATGTGATCCCCGGGACGAACAACACGTTCCCGCTGGTGATGTCCGACATCAGCTTCACCAACGGGACGGTGGGAAAAGTTGTCGACGGCACGAATTACAGCCTGAACACCCTGATCCAATTTTGTGAAAACAGCATTCTCGGTTTGGCCGGTGGTGATAACAGCAAATGCAGCCCGACCGGAAAGCCGGGCGAACTCTTCCTGTGCAACGGCAAGATACCCTCGCTGGCCGGCAACTACTGCACGCCGACCACCAATTCCTCTCCCGTGTTTTACGTCGGCAAAAACCAGCGGGTGCGGCTGCAATTGTTCAACGCCTCGGTGTCGCGTACCGTGAATTTGTCACTGCACTATCCGTGCAGCAATCCCGCCGGGAACACCAACCTGTTTCACATTGGCGGCCAGGGCGGCTTCCTGGATCACGCGGTGCTGGATGGCGGCGTGCAAAGCGGCTATGACTTCATCTTTCCGAAAGGCACGATCAACCTCGGCTCCGGCATGAGAGAGGACGTGATGTTTTACACTTCGGGAAATAATGGCGATGTCATTCAACTGTTGGGCCGGGGCCTGCCCGATCCGTGGAAGCTCGATACGGTTGGCATTTTGCCGACCAATTACCCCATCGCGTTTTTCGTCGTGACCAACACGGCCAGCACCAACGCGCCCATCACGAACTCCATGCCGGTGCTCGCGGCGGTGGGTGGTCTGATCGAGGATTTGCAGTTGCTCAACACCAACGCGCTCGCGGTTCCACCCAGCTCGAGCTATGGCACGACCGACGGACGGGTGGAACTCCAGGTGGGGGTTGCCGCCAACGGCGTTGTCAACGGCCCCAACATCGGCGGCTACGCGGCCACGTCGCTGGACGGCAACAGCGGTTTTGGCAGTTGGCCGGACGTGCCGCATCCGCCCTCGGCGCTGTGGGCGCGCGCCGGCGACGTGCTGCAACTGGCCGTGGCCAACACCAGCGCGTCGGTTCACCCATATCACCTGCACGGATTCTCCATGCAACCCATCGCGATCTATTCGGAAAATTTGCAGACCAATCTCTTCACCTATCCCTACAAGGAATTTGTGGACACGATTGACATTCATCCCGGCCAGGCAGTGGTGTTCCGCATCAAGCTCGAGGATCGCCAGATCATCGCGGACTCGGCCACGGGCGGACCGGTGACGACGGCGACGGACTCGGCCCGCGGTGGCAACGTGGGCCGATGGCTGATGCACTGCCATATTTTCCTGCATGGCACGATCGGGATGATCAGTGAACTGGTGGTGATTCCGAACACCGCCTATCGCCTCGTCAGTAAATCTCCTGGAACGAACAGTGTCATTTCCACCTCGTCGTCCTCATGGACGGGCGCGGCCAATGATTCCTGGTTGCACCTGGCTCCCGGCTATTCCTCTGGCAGTGGACACACCACGGCGCTGTTCACGTATGACACAAATGCCGGTCCGACTCGCGTCGGCACCATCAGCGTCGGCGGTGAGACCGTGGAAGTGACCCAGGCCGGCACCAACTACCTCCAGGCTCCCGGGCCGCTCACCGGGCTTGTGACCACTAACATCAATGCGCCCTTCGGCATCGCTGTGGATGAAAACGGCGACGTGATTTTCTCCGACAGTGCCAACGGCGCCATCAAACAGTGGAACAAAACGGCGAACACGGTTTCCACGCTCACCTCCGGCTGGAGTTCACCCTACGGACTCGGGGTGGATCGCTTGGGCAATATTTATTTCACACAATTTACCAGCACGGCCATAAAAGTACGCATTTCCTCCTTCTTCCATTTTGTTTTTACTTCGTTCACCAACGACACGACCGGAGTGGCGGGTCTGGCCGTGGATGAGTCGCAGAACGTCTATATCGCCGTTCCCGGCCAGCATGCGATTAAAAAATGGACGGCGGCGACCAGCACCTTGAGTTCCTTTACCACGAACGGACTCATTTCTCCCTGGGGTGTGGCGGTGGACAAAGCGGGTGCGCTCTATGCCTCGGACATAGGTGACGACTCAATCAAAAAACTTGGTCTAAAATTCATTCCTCCATTCATCCTGACCCCGTATTGGAACACCATCACCGCGTTGACGAACCTCAGCAATCCCTACAACCTCGCGGTGGACGACGGCGGGAATATCTTCGTCGGCGACTACGGCCACGGTGCCGTCAAAAAACTCACCGTCGCCAGCAACCTCGTCACTTCGGTGGTGTCCGGATTGTCCGCTCCCATCGGCGTGACCGTGGATCAGACGGGCAACATATTCGTGGCCGATTGGGCCGGGGACGCCATCAAGGAACAGCCCTACGCCTTTGTGGATCCAACGCCGCAGTCTGAGCCGGCCGAACTCACGGTGGATCACCTGCCAGTCGTGCTTCCAGCGAATGAAAATCTTCTGGCACCGTTTGCTCCGACACCGAATCAGCCTTGGATTTTTTATGGCGGCTCGACCGCAGGCGTCGTCCAATTCGCAGTCGGCGCAAACACCGGCGGGCCGCGCGCCGGCTCGATCACTGTTCTGGGCGTGCCCATCACCATCAATCAGGACGGCGCTTCCTGGAAACTCGCCGTCACCAATCTGCTCGTCGGCCCCGCCGCCGGCAGCAACACCGTCACGGAACTGGTGATTCCCACCATCGGCTCCTGGAGCGCCAGCATCGTCACGCCCTGGCTGCACCTGCCCGCCGCCAGCGGCTCCGGCAGCGCGAACATTTTGTTCCAGTACGACAAAAACCTCGGAGCCACCCGCACCGGCACCATCACGATCAACGGACAAACCCTGTTCGTGACCCAGGCCGGTGCCAGCTACGTCCCGGCCCCCGCACCCGCCACCACGCTCGTCAGCGCGGGACTGGTCAATCCGGTGGACGTTGCGCCGGACAACTTGGGCAACGTCTTCTTCGGTGACAGCGGCAACAACACCGTCAGGAAATGGTCGCCCGGCACCGTCACCAGTTCGGTCATCATGTCCGGCTTCCTTCCGCAGGGCGTGGACGTGGATGATTTCGGAAACGTCTATGCCTCGGACTATGGCAACACCGCGATCAAGCAATGGCGCGCGGCCGACAGCAACGTTGTGACGTTGGTGGACACGCCTTTCGCGCCTTCCGGCATCTCGCTGGGGTATGGCACGAACATTTACTGGGCGATGCCGGGGAATCATTCCATCTACGAATGGATCGCGGCCACCAGCAATTCCATCG
>JANYDP010000535.1 GCA_025363535.1 Verrucomicrobiota bacterium
AACAAGTGGGATTACGCGCCCGCGCCGGAGGATTCCAAGAATTACGTCATCGCGCCGCAGCATGAGCTGTTCATCGGCGGCAAGTTCGTTGCACCGACGTCAGGAAAATATTTTGAGTCGGTCAATCCGGCGACGGAGCAAACACTCACGACTATCGCGGCGGCGAACGCCGAGGACGTGGACGCGGCGGTGAAATCTGCGCGGCGCGCTTACGAA
The DNA here is from genome assembly GCA_025363535.1 of Verrucomicrobiota bacterium. GTDB lineage: Bacteria > Verrucomicrobiota > Verrucomicrobiia > Limisphaerales > CAIQOK01 > CAIQOK01. The sequence goes on from JANYDP010000535.1 coordinate 217, forward strand.
AAAGTCTGGAGCAAGATGCCCGGACGCGAGCGCGGCAAATATCTTTATCGCATCGCGCGCATCATCCAGGAAAAGGCGCGCGAACTGGCGGTGCTCGAAACGATGGACGGCGGCAAGACGATCAAGGAAAGTCGCGACGTGGATTTGCCGCTCGTGGCGGCGCACTTCTTCTACTACGCGGGCTGGGCGGACAAATTGAAATACGCGTTCCCCGGCAAAACGCCGCAGCCACTCGGTGTCGCGGGGCAGATCATTCCGTGGAATTTTCCGCTGCTCATGGCCGCGTGGAAAATTGCGCCCGCGCTGGCGTGCGGCAACACGGTGGTTTTGAAACCGGCGGAGACAACGTCGCTCACGGCGATGCGGCTGGCGCAGATTTTTCAGGAAGCGGAATTGCCAGAAGGCGTGGTGAACATCGTCACCGGCGCAGGCGAAACCGGCGCGGCGCTGGTCAATCATCCGGACTTGGACAAGATTGCATTCACCGGCAGCACGGACGTGGGCAAATTGATTGCGCGGACGATTGCGGCCCGGAGCGCCGAGCACCGCCTCGGCTCGTTGGGTGATGGCTCGAAACGTGCCGACGCGGTGGTCGGCGCTCCGAAAACGCCGAAGCTCACGCTCGAACTCGGCGGCAAGGCGGCGAACATCTTGTTCGAGGACGCGCCGATTGATCAGGCTGTCGAAGGCGTCATCGCAGGAATTTATTTCAACCAGGGCCACGTTTGCTGTGCGGGTTCGCGGCTGTTCGTGCAGGAAGGGATTTATTCCACCGTCATCAAGAAACTGCGCGACCGCATCCAGACGTTGCGCGTCGGCAATCCGCTCGACAAGAACACGGACATCGGCGCGATCAATTCCAAGCCGCAGCTCGAAAAAATCCGCGAGCTGGTGCAAAGCGGCGTGGACGAAGGCGCGGAGTTGACGCAGACGCAATGCACGCTCCCGGCAAAAGGATATTGGTTTCCGCCGACGTTTCTCACGGGCGTCACGCACGCACATCGAGTTGCGAGTGAGGAAATTTTCGGGCCGGTGTTGAGCGTGATGACGTTCCGCACGCCGGAAGAGGCGTTCGAGCGCGCGAACAACATTCCCTACGGCTTGAGCGCGGGCGTGTGGACGGACAAGGGCAGCAAGATTTTCAAGATGGTCAACAAGCTGCGCGCCGGCGTCGTCTGGGCGAACACCTACAACAAGTTCGACCCGACGAGTCCGTTCGGCGGCTACAAGGAAAGCGGTTTCGGTCGCGAGGGTGGGTTGCAGGGACTGGCGTCGTATTGCCAGTTGGATTGATTTGATATGCCGACGGTTTTCATCCAGAACGGCTACCGCGTCAGCTTTTACAGCTACGACCTGGCCGAGCGGATGCACGTTCACATCTTCAAAGACCAGCACGAATGTAAAATCTGGCTGGACGACCTTTCGTTGGCCTTCAACCGTGGATTCCAAGCGCACGAGGTCGCCGAAGTCCGCCGCCTGATTGCCGAACGCCGCGCGGAAATCGTGCAACGCTGGCTTGAACACGAACGCCATGCGAGCTAAATTTTGAGTGTTATGCAAGCACCGCCTGCCATCACTGAAGTCGTCGTGACGGATGAACAACTCGGTTTCCATCTGGAAGACGGGCGTTTCATCAGCGTGCCGATGGCGTTCTACCCCACCCTTGCGCTGGCGACGCCACAGGAGCGCGGACGTTTTGAAATCAACGGCTCGTCCGTTTTTTGGCCGGAACTGGATGCGGACATAGGTGTGGAGGGATTGCTCGCCGGGGTGCGCGAACATCATCATTACGCGCGCAAGGCGGTTGAGCGTGCGGTGCAACTTGGCCGGCTTCCAAAAACCGCATTGGAGAAGCCCGTTGACGCACCACTGGAAACGGCGTGAACAACAAATTCGACCCGACCAGTCCGTTCGGCGGCTACAAGGAAAGTGGCTTCGGTCGCGAGGGTGGCTTGCAGGGGCTGGCGGCGTATTGTCGGCTCATGTGATCAAGCTCGTTATGAAACAATTAATACGCTTACTCTTTCTCGGCGGGTTAGCCGTCAATTTTGCTCTAATCAGTTTGAAGGCTCAGACAAACGGTCTGGCTCAACCAAACGAATACATTGAGATTACCCAAAAACGATTGCTTACGATCGTCGTGACCAATCGCAATTCCGCCAAACCGCCTAATCAAGCCTATTTTGCTACGATCATAAACCAAGTTCCGCGTCCCGTGTGCTGGCTCGACGGCAAAACCTATAAAGGTCTGACAAATGTGAGCTTCTTTCCCACACCACCTACCGGAGTCTGGCTCAAGGTCGGCGCGGATTCTGTTTGGAAGCAAATCACATCTCAAACTTGGCAATGCGAACCGCGCCCTTATTTTCAGTGGGAATGGAGAATCCACTGTAAATCGGGTGAGGAAGCCATAACTACCACCAAATACCAAATTGTCACCGCAACCCGTCGGCTGCGGACGGAGAAACTTCATTTATTGTTGCCTGACCTGAAAGATTTACCGCCGGATATTCAGGCCTCCACCGCCCGCCTGAAAGCATCGCTTCCGCAGGAAGTGACGGTGCGAGCTCGTTCCATTGTGGGCCAGGAAGATTCCCTGGTGACCATCGTTGAAAAGATCAGCGATTGGACGCGTGCGCATGTCATTCAGCAGGCCAATGATCTCAGCGGCAAATTCATCACACGCTATAACATATGGCCGGGTTTGAGGGAGGACCGCGGGTGGTGTGGCCCGAGATCTTCCGTGTTTCGTGCACTGTGTGCAGCTTATGGGATTCCTGCGCGCGAAGTGAGTGGTTATGATCTGCAAAATCTGGACCACCTCGTCGGGGAGGACATTAACGGGCGGAATGCCCATGTCTGGGCGGAAGTTTACTTGCCTCACGTTGGCTGGGTTGAAGTCAACGTGGCCAACCTAAATCCATTTTTTGTGCCTGCTTCCCATGTCCCAACCTGTGGAATTGAAACTCCGATCAGTTTTGCTGTCAACGAGCAAGGGATTGGGATTCCAAGCAAGGAATCACAGAAAATTTCCGTAACCTCGGTCGAAATTCCCTAAAATTGAAAAATTTGACTCAAGTTCAATCGAGTTGTTGACGCAATCAAACTACTCGCTGCCGCCAAAAGGTTACTGGTTTCCGCCGACGTTTCTCACGAACGTCACGCACACGCATCGCGTGGCGTCGGAGGAAATTTTCGGGCCGGTGTTGAGCGTGATGACGTTCCGCACGCCGGAGGA
>JANYDP010000536.1 GCA_025363535.1 Verrucomicrobiota bacterium
AAACGCCTTCGGTAATGATCTCCGCCGCTGCGCTCGGCGTGGCCGCGCGCGCATCCGCGACAAAATCGCTGATGGTAAAATCAATCTCGTGGCCGACCGCTGACACGACCGGCAGCGCCGATTCAAAAATCGCGCGGGCCACAACCTCCTCGTTGAACGCCCACAGATCCTCCAGCGAACCGCCGCCGCGCGTGACCAGGATCAAGTCAATTTCCGCTTTCCGCTTTCCGCTTTCCGCTTTTGCAAATTCATTCAGCATCCGCACCGCTTCCGCAATTTCCGCCGCCGCCCCCTGCCCTTGCACGCGGCACGGCGCGAGGATGATTTCCAGACTGGGATCGCGCCGCTCGATGACATGCAGCACATCGCGAATTGCCGCCCCGGTAGGCGAAGTCACCAAGCCGATGCGCTGCGGATAACGCGGCAGCGGACGTTTCCGCTCCTGCGCAAACAAACCCTCCGCCGCCAGCTTTTGCTTGAGCTGCTCGAACTTGATTTGCAGCGCGCCGACGCCCTGCAACTCCACCGCACGCACGATGATCTGATATTGCCCGCGCGCTTCATAGACCGTCACGTCGCCTTGGAGCAGCACCTTCTGGCCATCCGCGAGCAGATCGCGTTCGCCCGTGGCCGCGCCGCGAAACAGCACGCAACTCAACTGCGACCCGGCATCCTTGAGCGTGAAATACCGGTGACCGGAACTTTGCAATCGCAAGTTGGTGATCTCGCCGCTGACCCAGACCTGGCCGAGTTGTTTTTCGAGCAGCCGTTTGACTTGCGTCGTCAGTTCGGAGACGGACAAAACTTTCCGGGTGTCCTCCGCCGGAAACAGTTCACTGAAGTCCCATTGTGATTTGGTTGGCTTGCTCATCTGATTCGGAATGATTAAGCCGCCAAGAAGGAAAATCAACCACGTCGCGACTTGGTAGGAACTTTCGTTCGATACGTCGTCGCCTTTTCTGCGAGCGTCATTGCCAACTGTTGCTTATCGGCGCGCTCGATTGAGCCATACTCGCCGTTCATCTGAAGTTCCTGGCCGGTGAAATCGGGATATAACGCCGCCAGTCGCGGTATGGAACTTTCCGCCAGCTTGAAGTACTCACCGTCCAATTCAACTCCAACGGAATCATAGCCGACAGCTTCGGCGGCGGCGATGGTCGAACCGGAACCCATGAACGGATCAAGCACGGTACCTTCGCCAAGCGGAAGCAGCGTCCGCACGATGATCCGCATGAAATGCTGGGGCTTGAGGCACGGATGATTAGAGATGGCTTCCTCGCGGTTGGGTGTGCGTCCACTAGGAATTGAATCGGGCAAAGGCTTATCCACCGAGAGCCGGCGAAGTCCACCGGTCTTCCATTTGCGAAGGTTTTCGGCGACAGTTTTTTCTTCAATGGGTTTTCTGAAAAGCATCCACGGTTCGTAAGCTCCTTTGGGCGTCACGCAAACTTCTGGAAATTCTTTCTCTGCGTTCTTTGGCCGGTCCCCGCCCCGGAAGCTGAAATAAAGCCGCATGATGGCCGTGCGCACTTCGTAACCCGCCTCAACCATGGCACCTTGAACGAGATGCTGGAGAATTGGATGACCCGCCACGCAAACGTGCGCACCCGGCACAAGCGCAGGCAAAAGCGCTTTACCCCATTCATGGAAGAAACGTCGCTGCTCCAGCTTTTGGGCGTCCGTCAAAACCGTAAAACGAGGCAGCGGGTCACGCTGGCTGCCGCCGATGGTCGGGGGCAGACGCCACACACCGCCACGACCGGCGCGAAGTTTGGAAACTTCCTTTTCCGTAAACTCCAAAACACCGTAGGGCGGATCGGTACAGACAGCATGAAGGGAGTGCGGCTGGCATACGCGCAGCCACTCAAAACAATCCGCATGGTGAATCCGATACATTTGCTTATCCAAAATGAGCTTCAACTATAGGCGAAAGACAATCAAGCGCGAAGTGTGTATCAGCTATGGGCGAAATGGACACCAAAGCAACTATCGGGCGGTTTATTCGAAAACTCCGGGAACAAAAACAACTCACCCAACACCAGCTAGCCACCAAAACCGGCATCACCTACCAACATCTTTCCGGCATGGAGAACGGCCGCGAGAATTTCACGATTGATATTCTTGAATCTCTGGCTCGTGCGCTTGCCTATCCGTTACCACAATTGATTGCCGGGGCGTTTGCTCCTGAGTCAACCGCGTCTGGAATTACAGTTAACCATGACTACTTTCGCCCACAAGTTCCACTGCCGCCGGGCATGAAGACTTCCCACTTGGAGGCGGCAATGAATGCAACGCAAAGTATCGTGGCTCGCATTAACGCCAACTTGCTCACCAGTGGAGCGAAGCCGCTGCCGGAATATATTCAAGGCAACAATTTTAGCGGACTTGTCTCTAATGTTTTCTGCGACGCGTTAAATGATCACTCGCCTTACAAACACAACTCCCACCAAGCTTATCCAGACCTCATCAATCCGACAGTAAAGACAGGCGGAAAGCCTGCTGGTTTGGAAATCAAATCTACAATTCAAATCGGCAAGGGCGGCGAGAGCCACAACGGCCACTCTGGCTGGCATCTCATCGCGTGCTTCCAAATCGAACCGCAAACGGGAAACGTTCGCTTCATTCATCTTATGTTCGCCGTGCTGAACGGACACAACCAACCCGAACCTGATTGGACTTACGTTGGCAGCAAAACCAACGCAACCACAGGCAGCCGCCGCACTGAGACTTACAACACAACGCTGGCGGGATTGACCAAGCTTCGTGACGGTTCTGTTTTCCTTGACCCAACAGCGATTATTTTCAAGCGCTGGCGGCAAGGACGCAAGGGCGCTATTCCTTCTTACTCAATTTTTGCGAGTTCTTAAACCGCTTCCGACACGCGTTCAATCTTCAGTGCCCGCCCGCTGGCATCCTCGATCTCAATCAAGCAGCCGTGCAGCATCACCCGGTTCTTGGCCACTTCAAACCGCGTCGGCATGCCGGTGAGAAAACGCCTGATGATCGGCTCGATCTCACGGCCCAGACAGCCATCGTGCGGCCCGGTAAAACCCGCGTCGGTCAGATACGCCGTGCCGTTGGGAAAGATTTGTTCGTCCGCCGTCTGCACATGCGTGTGCGTGCCCACGACCGCGCTCACCTGCCCGTCGAGCATCCGTGCCAGCGCGATTTTTTCCGACGTCGCCTCGGCGTGAAAATCCACGAAGATGATTTTCACCTGTTGCCGCAGGCGGTTCACCTTGTCGAGCGCCATGGAAAACGGATTCTCCATCGGCGGCATGAAGGTGCGGCCTTGCAAGTTCAGCACGGCGATGGGCGGCAGACCTTCCTTGGTAATCACCACGCTCCCCTGCCCGGCCGTGCCAGCGGGATAGTTGAATGGGCGCACAAAACGTTTCTCGTTCTCCAGCAGCTCAATCACATCCTTCTGATCCCACAGATGATCGCCGCTGGTGATGACATCCACGCCAGCATCAAAAATTTCGGCGGCGGTCGCGGGCGTGATGCCGTTGCCGCCTGCGGAGTTTTCGCCGTTGGCGATGACGAAGTGCAAACCGTGCTGCTCCCGCAACTTGGGCAGGAGTTGCGTGACCGCGCGCCGGCCCGGCTGTCCCACGATGTCGCCAATGAAAAGAAGTTTCACGCCCCCCACGTTAACGACGCGATGAGAACGGGCCAAGCGGTTTCGCTAACCCTGCCCAACACCGGGATTATGTTTGCGTTCAAGCAACGGATGCGTTGTCCTTTGGCCATGCGCTTTCCCACGGCCCTTTTCACGGCGACCATGCTGTTGCTGCCCTTCACCACACCCCGAAGCTTCGCCCACAACGTCGGTGGAGAAATGGCCACGGCCGCCACGAACTTTCTCACCGCCCTCACGCCGGAGCAACGCGCGACGGCCATGTTTGAACTGCGCGATGAGGAACGGTTCAACTGGCACTTCATTCCGCGCGCCCGCAAAGGGCTGGCCTTTCGCGATATGACCTTTCCCCAGCAAACATTGGCGCAAATCCTCATCATGACGCCGCTCAGTCACAGCGGTTATTCCAAAGCCGCGACGATCATGACCCTCGACCAGGTGCTTTACGAAATGGAAAACCACGCCGCGCGCCGTGAACCCGGCCAATACTCCATTTCCATTTTTGGCACGCCGGGAAAAGACCCGTGGGGCTGGCGCATTGAAGGCCATCATCTCTCGCTCAACTTCACCATCGGCGGCGGCGACGTGGCGCTCACGCCGTCCTTCATGGGTTCCAATCCTGCCGAAGTGCGGAGTGGCCCGCGCGCGGGTCTGCGCGTGCTGGCGCGGGAGGAAGACCTTGCTCATGACTTGATGCAGTCATTGAATGAAAAGCAACGCGCTGTCGCGATCTACACCACCAATGCCCCGCGCGACATCATCACCAGCACCAACCGCCACGTCACCGCGCTGATGCCGACGGGAATGACGGCCGCGCAGTTCACACCCGAACAACGCGGCGTGTTTATGGAACTGCTGCGCGAATATGTCTTCCGGTATCGCGATGAACTGGCGGAGACGGATTGGAAAAAGATCGAGCAGGCCGGGCCAGAACAATTGCACTTCGCCTGGGCCGGCGGATTGGAGACGGGACAAGGACATTACTATCGCATCCAAGGCCCGACGTTCCTGATGGAGTACGACCAGACGCAGGACAATGCGAACCACATTCACACTGTCTGGCGGGATTTGGAAAATGATTTCGGCGAGGATCTGTTGCGGCAGCATTACGAGCAAGTGCCGCACGGGAAATAGCCGGTGAAACACCCGTCTAATCAAGCATCTCCCGCATCGCCGCGAACATGCCTTTGCCCGACTCCGTCGTCACGGGTTGCTTGCCCTTTTCATCGCCGTGCTCGATGAGTTCCGGTGGCAGCTCCTTCAAAAATTGCGACGGATGGCACGGCATGACCTGCCCGTATTTTTTCCGCCCACCGCAATGGCTGATCGTCAGCGTCAGCATCGCGCGCGTGATGCCAACGTAAAACAATCGGCGCTCTTCGTCCAACGTGCCTTCCACCTTCGAGCGCGCGTGCGGCAGCAGCCCGTCCTCCAATCCCACGATATAGACGTGCGGAAATTCCAGCCCCTTGCAACTGTGCATGGTGATGAGTGTGACGGCGTCGCCGGCGGATTCCTTTTCCTCCTCGCGATCGCTGTCGAGCGTGATGTCCTCGAGAAACGTTTCCAGCCGTTCATGCGCCGGTTGCGCGGCGGTGCCCACCTCGTTCAACGTGACGATCAAGTCCTTCAAATTTCGCGCGCGGCTGTCGGCGGCCTCCTGATTTTTTTCCGACTTCCGCAAGTCAGCGTAGTAACCGATCTCGTCGAGAAAACTGTCAGCCCAGGTTTGCAGATTCAACGAGCCAGCTTCCGCTAGCAGATGCGTGCGGGTGCGTTCGATGAATTCCACAAACGCTTCGATGCTCTCGCGGGTACGAGTTTGAAACGTGGTGGTCACCGACGGATTTTTCATCGCGGCGAAGACCGAGCCTTTCCGTTCATGGCTCGCGGCGAGCAGGCGTTCCATCGTCACATCGCTCAAGCCGCGCGCGGGCGTGTTGGCGATGCGCAGCAGGTTCACGTCATCGTGCGGATTGATGAAGGTCTTGAGATAGGCAAGAAAATCTCGCACCTCGCGCCGGTCGAAAAAACTTTGCCCGCCAATCAAATGATAACGCACGTCGGCCTGCCGCAGCGCGGTTTCCAGTGGACGCGACTGAATGTTCGTGCGAAACAAAATCGCCTGCTGACTCCACGGAATCCGCTTGGCCAGCCGGGCGTATTCGATTTCCTCTACGATGGTCTTGGCTTCCATCTCGTCCGACTCGAACGCGTGCAACGTGATCTTCGGGCCGTCACCCTTCTGCGACCAGAGCTGTTTGCCACGACGTTGGACGTTGTTTTTGATGATCGTGTTGGCGGCTTTAAGAATCGTGTTCGTGGAGCGGTAATTTTGTTCGAGCTTGACGACTTTGACCTCGGGAAAATGTTTTTCCATGTCGAGCAGGTTGGAAATTTCCGCGCCGCGCCAGCCGTAGATGCTCTGGTCGTCATCGCCGACGACGCACAGATTCCGATGCTCGACGGTGAGCGCGTGGACGAGCTTGAACTGCGCGGCGTTCGTGTCCTGATACTCGTCCACCATCACGTATTTGTATTTCACACGGCAGGCTTCGAGCGCGTCGGGATGCTCGGTGAACAAGCGCAGCGTGAGCAAAATCAAATCGTCGAAGTCCACGGCGTTGCAGGCGTGCAGCGCGGATTCGTAACGCTTGGCAATATGCTGCGCGAGCGCGCGGACACTTTCATCGCCGAAGACCGAGGCGCGTTCACCGCCGTTCTTGAACTTGCTCAACATGGCCAGCACCGCGCCGGGGTCGGTCTTTTCGCCCTTGGCGGAAATGCCGGAGAGGATTTTTTTTACGGCGCTGAGTTGCTCCGAGGTGTCGTAGATGACGAAGTTGCGCTTGTAGCCAAGTTTCTCGATGTGGAGACGGAGGATGCGGACGCAGAG
>JANYDP010000542.1 GCA_025363535.1 Verrucomicrobiota bacterium
GCTTCCATTTCGGCGCGGGTTTGAGCGCATCATGAAAGGCCTCGACGCACCGATCATCCCCCTCGCGCTCGACGGCGTCTGGGGCAGCGTTTTCAGTTTCAATCAAGGCCGCTTTCTCTGGAAATTTCCGCGTCGCTGGCCGTATCCCATCACCGTGAGTTACGGCGCGCCGCTGCCGCCCACCGCCACGCCGTTTGAAGTGCGGCAGGTTGTGTCCGAGCTGCTGGCGGAAACGTGGGTACATCGCAAAGGCGGAATGAAAACGTTGCACCGCGCCTTCATCAAAACGGCGCGGCGCCACCCGTTCCGGTTCGCGATGGGCGATGCGCAAAATAAAAAAGTGAGCTTCGGCGCGGCGTTGATGCGGACGATTTTTCTGGCGCGCCGCTTGAAAAAATTTTGGGCCGGACAGGAAATGGTGGGGATACTTCTGCCGCCGAGCGTGCCGGGAGCCCTGGTGAATTTCGCGGCGTTGCTGCTTGGAAAAGTGCCGGTGAACTTGAACTACACGATCTCGGAAGAAGCCCTGGCCTCGTGCATCCGTCAGTGCCAGATCAAAACCGTCATCTCATCGAGAGGCTTTCTGGACAAGGTGAAGATCAAGGTCTCGGGCGAAGTTGTGTTTCTCGAAGACGTGGCGGCAAACCCCGGCATCGGCGAAAAAATTCTGGCCACACTGGCGGCCACGCTGCTGCCTTCCGCTTCGTTGGAGCGAATTTTCGGACAGGCGAACAAAGTCAAACTGGACGATTTGGCGACAGTCATTTTTTCGAGCGGCAGCACCGGCGAACCCAAGGGCGTAATGCTGTCGCACTACAACATCGGTGCGAACATCGAGCAGCTTGAGCAGGTTTTTGGATTGGATCGCCGCGACGCTTTCCTGGGGATTCTGCCCTTCTTCCATTCGTTTGGTTTCACCGGGACGCTGTGTTTGCCGGCGATGCTCGGCGTCGGCGTGGTCTATCATCCCAATCCGCTCGACGCGAAAACCATCGGCCCGCTGGTGCGCGAATACTCCGTAACCTTCCTGCTGGCGACGCCGACGTTCGCGCAATTTTACATGCGCGGCTGTGCGCCGGAAGATTTCGGCAGCCTGCGCGTGGTGATGACCGCCGCAGAAAAATTGCCCGACCGGCTCGCCGCCGCGTTTGAGGAACACTTCGGCATCCGGCCGCTCGAAGGTTACGGCTGCACGGAATGTTCGCCCTGCGTGGCGGTGAACAGCCACGATTTTCGCTCGGCGGGCTTCCGCCAAATCGGTGCCAAGCGCGGCAAGATCGGCCATCCACTGCCCGGTGTGAGTGTGAAAATTGTTGATCCCGAAACGCACGCGCCCCTTGCGCTTGGCCAAGCTGGCTTAATGCTTGTGCGCGGGCCGAATGTGATGCAGGGCTACCTCGGTCGCCCGGAAAAAACGGCGGAGGTTTTGCGCGACGGTTGGTACACGACCGGCGACATCGCGGCGATTGACGAGGACGGCTTTCTGCAAATCACCGACCGCCTCAGCCGCTTCAGCAAGATCGGCGGCGAAATGGTGCCGCACATCAAGGTCGAGGAAAAATTGCACGAGCTTGCGGGCGCGACCGAACAAACCTTCGTCGTCGCGGGCGTGCCGGATGAAAAGAAAGGCGAGCGCTTGGTGGTGTTGCACAAACTCGCAGACGAAAAACTTCAACCGTGCTTGGAAAAATTCGGACAATGTGATCTGCCCAATTTGTGGAAGCCGCGTGCCGATCAATTTTTTCGCGTGGAAAGTTTTCCGCTGCTCGGTACGGGCAAGCTGGATTTGCGGAAGATCAAAGAGATGGCGGCGACATTTTCAGCTACGGATGGACAGCGATGAACACGGATTTGAAAACCGACGCGGAAAAAAGCGGTGCTAAAGCCACCGCAGTCCAAACGCTGACGCGAGTGTCCGATGTTTCCGGATCGCGCGAAGCGTTTGGACTGCGGCGTGTTCACCGCCGCTTTTAGACAACTGAGCAACGAGGGAACAAAATTATGAGCAGAACGACCGAAGCCAAACCGAAAAAAGACTCTTCAACCAGGTCTTGGTTTTCGTTTCCTTGCCAAAGCCTTCTTAACTTTTTCCATTCGCTGCATATCCGGCTCAGGTAATCCATCAAGTAACCGATTCGGGCTGATTTCAAGTGCTTGAGTAATTCGAGCAAATGCGATTACGGAGAAGGGATACTTGCCGTTTTCGAGGTAGCTGATCGTCTGCCAGTGAACTCCGACGAGTTCGGCCAAACATTCTTGTGTCATGTTGGCTTTCAGGCGGGCTGTTTTCACGTTCTCGCCGATCAGTCGCAAAATTTGACGATCCGTCACCCCTCAGTTGAAACCACGTACGCAGGTTTGTTGACATCGAATGTATTCGATAGTAAAAAGCGTCCATGTCAAACGAACGAACAATCATCTGCTCGGAGTGCGGAACGGCGAATCGCGCTTCGCAAGTGTTTTGTAGCAAGTGCGGATTGAACATTCACATGTCGCACAAGCGACTTCCGCCAAGCGAAAATACAGAGACAAAACCCCCAATCAATCAAGAAGGCCGCATTCTGATAATCCTTGGAGCGGTGCCTGCGTTTTTTGGTATCGCGGCTTTGTTAAGCAGCGCGGCCGATAACGGACGAAATATAGATACTCCATTCAGCGCCTTTGCTCAAGATTCTGGGGGATGGAGCCATTCGAATGCGATGTATGCGGGTTATGTCGTTGGAGGAATACTGTTGGGTTTGGGTTGTCTTTGCATTTTAATTGGTTCTTCGATGAGGGAGATAAAGAAACATTAGCTTTGCGGCACCTTTGCCGTTTGGCTTGTGATTACTGGCCAAAAGAAACAAGCGTTGCCGCCTCAAATCACAACTCCACAAACTCCGCCCTGATTCCCTTCTTGTCGCAATGCAAAATCGCGAGGTTGCGTTGCGCGCCGAACTTCGGCCTGCCCGCATAACCCGGATTGAAGAACAACATCCCGCCCAGCGTTTCGTTGAACTGCTTGTGCGTGTGCCCGAACACGATCACCTCTGGTCGCTGGCGGACGATGCGGCTGGCGACGGACTGCGTCAACGCCTGTGGGTTGACGATGTGGTGGATGAGAAACTTGCGCCCGGCGAGTTCCACGATTTCAGTTTCCTTGAAATGCAATCCAGCATCGTTGTTGCCGAGCACGGCGGTGACGGGTGCGATTTGTTCGAGTTGAAAGGTGATCCACGCCGTGCCGATATCGCCAGCGTGCAGGATGTGGTCCACGCCCGCGAACAAGTCTGGGATTTTCGGATCGAAGAAGTCGTGCGTGTCGGAGATGACTCCGATCTTCACGCTTTGGCTTCCTCCGGTTCAGTTGCGGTCTCCGGCTCTTCTTCCTTGGTGCCCGCGACTTTTTCCGCCGGCGATTCCGCCGTGAGTTTCATTGCGCCGACGAACAGGCCGGTGAACAGCCCACCACTCATCAGCGTGTTGCGGAAAAACTCCCAGGTAGGCGGGTAGCCCGGCAATCCCGTGGTGAGCGCCTGAAACCAGCCGGCCAGCGTTTTGGCGTAGCCGGGGTTATGGAACCACGACGCCGTGTTGGTGATGAGATAAAACAAGATTGCGCCCAGCACTCCGCCGCCCAGCAGCTTGAGGAAATTCATCCCCGGTTTGAACCACCGGCCGAGCAGAACGATGGCTGCGAAGGCGAAGGTTTTCAAAAGCATGTAGCCGCTGAAAACCGGCTCGTGGTAAAAAAACACGTTGAGACAAATATCAGTGATGAGCAGGGCACCCATCGGCAACCACCAGGCCATTGCGCCGCTGAAATACAGCCCGCCGCAAAACGCCAGCGCGTAGGCGGCGCTGAAATTCTGCGGCAACATGCCCGGAATCCGCGACAGCGCGAACACTAGCATCAAGGCCAGCGGAAAGATGTTTTTACTTTTCACAAGGTTATCCTAGCGCAAAGCTGAAATTGGTCACGCAAAACTGCGTCTTCATCTCAGGCTGATTTTTCTCCCGACGGCGCGCTGATGAACCTATACTGCCTCGCATGGCAATCATCGGCAGACGCAACACACTTTCCATCGAACGCGCATCCGGCCCCGGCCTCTACCTCAATGGTGGCGCGCTGGGTGAAATTCTTTTGCCCGGTCGCTACATCACCAAAGCGACGGTGCCCGGCGCGAAGCTCGACGTGTTTGTCTATCTCGATTCCGAAGACCGCCTCGTCGCCACCACCGAAACACCGCGCGCAATGGTTGGCGAGTTTGCCTGCCTGAAAGTTGTCAGCATCAACCTGCGCATCGGTGCGTTTCTCGACTGGGGTTTGCCCAAGGATTTACTGCTGCCGTTTCGCGAGCAGGAAACGCCGGTCCGCGTCGGCGAGTCGGTGGTCGCCTTGGTTTATCTCGATCAAAAAACTAACCGCATCGTGGCCAGCACCCGCTTGCGCCGTCAACTGGGCCGCCCGCAAAACACCTACCGCGACGGTCAATCCGTGAACCTGGTCATCACCGGCAAGACCCCGCTCGGCTACAATGCCATCGTGGAGAACGACTGCTTCGGCCTGCTCTATCACGACAAGCTCGCCGTGCCGTTGACCATCGGGCAAAAAGTGCGGGGCTTCGTTCGCACCGTTCGCCACGGCGGCAAATTGGATTTAAGTCTGGATGCCGCAGGTTACAAACGCGTCGCCCCGTTGAAGGAACAGATTGTAGATTTGCTGGAAGTCCAGGGTGGAAGTCTCGCGTTCGACGACAACAGTTCACCAGAAATTATCCGCGCCACGTTTGGTTGCAGCAAGAAGGCCTTCAAGCAAGCCCTCGGCGCACTCTACAAATCCCGGCGCATCGCGTTCAAAAATCCCGGTATCGAACTGCTCGACAACTCCACCTTCTCACCCGGTCGCTGATGTCCGTTGAACTCACAGAATCGCTGCTGAGCAAAGCCGCCGGCTGGGACGTGATGAAGCGCGCCCGCGCTTACATCGAGCAAGGCCAGGTACTGAGTTCGTTCTGGGCGCCGCCATTGTTGCGCGGCGTGGTGCAGGTCGAAGGTGCCTCCATCCGCGCTTCGATGGTCATCCACAACGGCATTGATATTGAAAACCTCTGCACCTGTCGCGACGCGCGGCAGTGGGGAAAAATTTGCGCGCACGGAGTGGCCGTGGGGTTGCACTGGTTGAACGCGCAAAAAGCGGAGGCGCCGCCAACTCCCGCCGCCATCCGCAGCGCGGCATCGAACGCCAAGCCCGTCGCCAAAAAAGCTCCGTCGCTCCTGCGCGCCGACTCCGGCGAACCCGCAGAACTCTTCATCATCCTGCCGCCAAATTTTGAGCAAGCCGTCGCGGGCGGGCGGACGATGCTGGTTCTCGAAGCCAAGTGGGGCGGCGGCCGTTGTCCGTTGAACGCCTTGCCGAAGGGCCGGACGTTTGCCTTCTCCGCGCCAGACAACGCCGCGCTGGATGCCTTCGAGAAATTCACCGACGGCGAAACGCCCGCGATTCTCCAGCTCGAAACCAAAGACTTCGCCGCACTCCTGCCCGCGCTCGCGGGACATCCAAATCTTTCACTCGGCAAAACCACCGAAGTCACCGTCAGCAAAACACCATTGGCTTTACCGCTGCGCGCCACCTTGGAAGCAAACGGCGAAATTGTCATCGCGTTGCGCGACAAAGCCACACCGCTTGCGATGATCGGCGACTGGGTCTGGCGGAATAACACTTTCCAACCCCTCGCGCTGCCGTCGATGCTGAAGGAAGTTTTCCGCGCACCCGTGCGGGTGACGCGGATGCAGGTGCCACAATTTCTCAGCCAGCATTGGTCCCAGTTGTCGGCAGCGGGCGGCGTGGAAGCCAATTTCAAGCCCGACGATTTTACGCTCGAACCACAGGCCCCGCGTTTCCTGCTCGAGCTCAAGGGCGGCCTCGCCCAGCTCTTCGCGCGACTGCAATGTGGCTATGGCGCGCGCATCATGACGCTGGGTGTGACGGATTCCGCCGAGAGCGTCTGGCTGCCCGATCCTGAAGTGACCACGCGCTATTCGACCCGCGACTTCGCCGCCGAACGCACCGCGCTCGGACGATTGCAGCGCAGCGGATTTTCTTCGCCGGACAGCCAGGGCAAAATGCAAATGGCCGGTCAAAACTCCGTGTTGAATTTTCTCGCCCGGGAATTTCCCAAACTGCAACGCGAATGGAGCGTCACGCTGGACGAGCAACTGGAGAACCGCACGCTTAAGAACATCGAACGCGTGGAGCCGCAGTTTGAAATCACGCCATCGGGCGTCCAATGGTTTGATCTTGGCGTCGTCTTCGCCACCAGCAGCGGTGAGAAATTTTCGCCGGCGGACATCCAGCGGCTGATCTTGTCCGGCCAGAGCCATACGCGTTTGAAGAATGGCAAGACCGCCGTGATTGACACCGGAGCGGTGGAGGAACTTCAGGAGGTATTGCTCGATTGCGCGCCGCAGCAAAACGCATCGGGCTACCGCATGAATAATGTTCAGGCGGGTTTTCTCGATGCTACGTTACGCCAGCACGGCGACTGGAAAGTCCAGGCCCCCGCCACCTGGCGCGACCGCGCCGCGAAACAAAGTGGCGACGCGAAGCTGGACTGCCCCCCGCTCGGCAATTTGGAAAATGTGCTGCGACCCTACCAAAAACATGGCGTCGCCTGGCTGGGTTTTCTGCGCGCGAACGGCTTTGGCGGCATTCTCGCGGACGAAATGGGTTTGGGCAAAACGTTGCAAGCGCTGGCGTTTCTTAACCTGTGGCGGCAGGCATCCTTGCCTGCCGTAGAGCCGGGCTTCCAGCCCGGCGGAACGGAGGTGGTTAG
>JANYDP010000052.1 GCA_025363535.1 Verrucomicrobiota bacterium
CGAAGCCCTCACCTTCGGCCTCATCGCGGCGGGCATTCGTTTCGGTGCGGGTTATCCCATCACGCCGTGGTCGGATATCATGGAAGCATTGCGCCGCGAGTTGCCCAAGTACGGCGGCTCCTTTATTCAATGCGAAGATGAGATTGCCTCCGTCTCCATGGCCATTGGTGCCAGCTACGCGGGCCGCACGGCGGTCACCGGTTCTAGCGGGCCGGGCATCGCGCTCAAGGGCGAGGCCATCGGCTGGGCGGCCATGGCGGAAGTGCCTTTGATCATCGTGAACATCCAGCGCGGCGGCCCTTCGACGGGCATGCCGACGAACATCGAGCAATCCGATCTCAACATCGCCTGCTACGGCGGCCACGGAGATTCACCGCGCGTCGTCATCGCGCCGTCCAACGTCGAGGATTGTTTTTATTCTGCCATCGAAGCCGTCAACATTGCGCGTAAATACAACACGCCGGTTTTCATTCTGAGCGATCAGGCCATCGCCACGCGCATCGAAGCGTTCGGCGAACCTGATCTGGAAAAAGTCTGCCAGGACATCTCGCCGGATTTGACCACGGTTGCCGACCACAAGCCTTACGATCTGTCCACCGCCGACGGCACCGTCCAGCGCGTCGTGCCCGGCACGCGCATCCTGAGCGGCAAATATCCCATCGCGACCGGCCTGGAACACGACGAACTCGGCCACCCCACCGGCTCGCCGAAGCTGCACATGCAGATGACCGCCAAGCGCCGGAAAAAATTCCAGTCGCTCGCCACCACGCTGCCGACGCCGAAAATTTACGGCCCGCCGGAAGGCAACGTCCTGCTCGTCGGCTGGGGCTCCACCGAAGGTCCGATCAAGGAAGCCGTGGATCGCGCCCGTGCCGCTGGTGATAGCATTTCTTCCATCAACATCCGGCACATCAGCCCGCTGCCGCCCGGTTTGGAGAATGTTTTCTCCGGCTTCCATCATGTGTTCGTGGTGGAGATCAACGATGAAGGTATCTACGGCAACGGCGGCCAGCTCGCCACATTGTTGCGATCCACTTATTGCAACCCCGCCATCCGCGGCATCAACAAGACCGACGGCCTGACTTGGAAGGTGAAGGAAATCTTGGCGTGCGTGAAAGACAAGCTCGCGCAGCCCGCCAGCAACGGCAAAGTGGCGGTCAAAGCCTGATCATTTAATTTTGTTTAACCCAATTTGATTATGAGTTCTCCTCTCACTGAAATTCCCGCTCGCGGCGGAAACATCGTCGCCGTCAACGCCCCCGCTGCTCCCACGCCCACCGATGCGGATCGCAAGGGGCTGACCAAAAAAGAAATCGCCGCCGACCACCCGACATGGTGTCCCGGCTGCGGCGATTTCTCCGTGCTCGCGCTCTACTTCAAGCTGATTGAAAAGCGCAAGCTCTGGCACGAGAAGATCACCACCGTCGCCGGCATCGGCTGCTCCAGCCGCTTTCCCTATTTTGTCCAGGCCCACGGCGCGCATTACATTCACGGCCGCGCGCTCTCCTTCGCCAGCGGCGTTTCCCTTTCGCGACCCGACCTGCATCTCTTCGTGTTCGGCGGCGACGGCGACGCCTTCTCCATCGGCGGCAATCATTTCACCCACACGGCGCGCAAGAACGTCAAGATGACCTATGTGGTCATGGACAACTGGGTTTATGGCCTGACCAAGAAACAGACCTCACCCACTTCACCGCTCGGCTTCAAGAGCAAGACCGACCAATGGGGAGCGCTGGATTATCCCATCAACCCGATGAAGCAGGCGATCTCCGCCGGCGCTTCGTTCGTCGCGCGCACCACGCACACGAATCCCAATCACGTTCTCCAGATGATGGAAGCCGCGATGGATCACGACGGTTTCAGCTTCATTGAATGTCTCAGCGAGTGCGTGGAATTTTATGAAGGCGCGTTCGACGCCTCCAACCCGCGCAAGGGCGGCGTGTTCAAGGAAGTCCCCAAGGATCACGACGTCACCGATGAAATGGTCGCCTACAAACTCGCGAGTGACCCATTCCCCGGCTACTTCGGCATTTTCCACCAGGTCAAGAAGCCGACCAAGAACGCCAAGGAAACCGGCGTCCAGACGGCCATGATGGAAAAGGTCAAAGGCCTGAAGGATTGGCAGATTTTGCAGAAGAGCTTTGACCGGTTGAAGTAATTTACGAATTACGATTTACGAGCCTTGGGAGTTTCCCGAGGCTCGTATTTTTTTATGGCGCGTCATTCATAAATCGTAAATCGTAAATCCCCATGCCCATCTACG
>JANYDP010000060.1 GCA_025363535.1 Verrucomicrobiota bacterium
CTTTCTTCCGCACCTCCGGTGCTAGGATCGGGGAAATAATTTTGAAAATTCACCTGATTAAGTAAAGTTCGAGCCCTGTGACCATCACGCTCGACCAACTCCTTCCGCGCGACGAGCAGCTCGGCAACGATGCCTTGCTTGGACGCTTCCTTGAGTACGTCGAGGCGCGCAAACTCTCGCTGTACCCCGCGCAGGAGGCGGCCATCCTGGAATTGTTCGAGGACAAGAACGTCATTCTCAACACGCCCACCGGCTCCGGCAAATCGCTCGTCGCCACCGCGCTGCATTTCCAGGCCATCGCGCACGGGCGACGTTCGATCTACACCTGTCCGATCAAGGCGTTGGTGAATGAAAAGTTCATGGCGCTCTGCCGCGAGTTCGGCCCGGACAACGTCGGCCTCAGCACCGGCGACGGCACGGTGAATCACGATGCACCCATCCTCTGCTGCACGGCGGAAATTCTGGCGAACATTGCGTTGCGTGAAGGCGCGGCGGCGAATGTTCAAGACGTGGTCATGGACGAATTCCATTACTACGCCGACCGCGAACGCGGCGTGGCCTGGCAAATTCCGCTGCTCACTTTGCCCAAGACGCGATTTCTCCTGATGTCCGCTACGCTCGGCGACACGGCGTTTTTTGAGGAGGACCTCACGCGGTTGACCGGGCGACAGACGGTGACGGTGGCTTCGACCGACCGACCGGTCCCGTTGTCGCACGAGTATTCGGAATTGCCGTTGGCCAAAACTTTGGAAAGCCTGATCGCGGATCAACGCGCGCCGGTCTATGTCGTACACTTCACGCAACTCGAAGCCGCCCAGAGCGCGCAGGATTTCACCAGCATCAACGTCTGCTCACGCGAAGAGAAAGCGGCGATTGCCGGGATGTTGGAGGGTTTCAAGTTCTCCAGTCCGTACGGGCCGGACATCAAGAAGTGGCTGCGGCACGGCATCGGACTGCATCACGCCGGGTTGCTGCCGAAATATCGTGTCCTCGTCGAGCAGCTCGCGCAGAAGGGCTTGCTCAAAGTTATTTGCGGCACAGACACGCTCGGCGTCGGTGTTAACGTGCCGATCCGCACGGTGTTGTTCACGCGGCTGTGCAAGTTCGATGGGCAGAAAACCCTCATCCTCACGGCGCGCGACTTTCATCAGATCAGCGGACGTGCCGGGCGGAAAGGTTTTGACGATCGCGGCTGGGTCGTGGCACAAGCGCCTGAGCACGTCATCGAAAATCTCAAACTCGCCGGCAAGGCCGCGTCGTCCGGCAAGAAGACTGTGAAGCGTCAGCCGCCCGAGAAAAATTTCGTCAACTGGGACAAGAACACGTTTGCCCGTTTGATTGTCGCGCCGCCAGAACGATTGGTTTCTCGCTTCCAAGTTTCGCACGGCATGTTGCTCAACGTCCTGAGCCGAAACGGCGACGGCTGCCGCGCGATGCAAAAGCTCATCCGCGATTGCCACGAAGCGCCGCGACAAAAGCAGGCGCATCGAGATCGCGCGTGGCAATTGTTTCGCTCGTTGGTGGAGCGGAGGATTGTGGAGTTCATCAATCCTCGTAGCGGCGTCTCGGCAGAGCGCCGCCATGATGGTGAAGAGTGGCGCTCTACCGAGACGCCGCTACAAAAACTCCGCGTGAACGTGGAGTTGCAGGAAGATTTCTCGATGGACCAGGCTTTGTCGTTGTATCTGCTCGACACGATTCCACTCATGGACCCGGAAGCGCCGGATTTCGCGCTCGTCCTGCTCACGCTCGTCGAATCCATCGTCGAAAACCCGGACATCATTCTCCGCAAGCAACTGAATCGCGTGAAGGATCAGAAGATGGCCGAGATGAAGATGGACGGCGTGGAATACGATGCGCGCATGGAGGAGTTGGAGAAGTGCGAATACCCCAAGCCCAACCGCGACTTCGTGTATGACACCTTCAACGCTTTCGCCGCGCGGCATCCGTGGGTCGGTAAGGAAAACATCCGCCCGAAATCCATCGCGCGCGAAATGTTCGAGTCGTTCCGGTCGTTCTCCGATTACATCCGCGACTACGAATTGCACCGGGCCGAGGGCGTCTTGCTCCGTTACCTGAACCGCGTTTTCAAAGTGCTTTCGCAGACTGTGCCCGACGCCGCGAAGAACGATGCCGTGCGCGAAATGGAAATTTATCTCGGCACGATGATCCGCCAGATTGATTCCAGTCTGCTCGACGAATGGGAGAAGTTGCGCGATCCAACTTTCCAGCGCGCCGAGACCAAGGAAATCCGTCCACCCGGTTGGGAGGAAGCCGACAAGGACATCACGCGCGATACCAAGGCGTTTACCGCTGCGATCCGCCACCGCATCTTCACGTTTCTGCGCGGCCTGGTCATCGGCGATTTTGAAACGGCCCTAGCGAACTTCGCGTCGCCGCTGGATGCCGATGGCCAGCCGTGGACGGCGGAACGTTTGAAACAAATTCTCGACGCCTATCACGCCGATCACAAATACATCTGCCTCGACCCGAACGCGCGCAATGCCCGCCACACCTACGTCACGCCGTCCGAGGACAAGAAAACCTGGCGCGTGCAGCAGATGCTCGTGGACCCGGAGGAGAACAACGACTGGGTGGCGGAGTTTGAAGTGGACCTAGTGGAATCGCGGAAACTTGAAGAACCGGTTTTGAAGCTGCGGAGGATTGGGAGTCTGACATGAGACTTGGTCCAAGAGTCAATTGCGTTGATAAAAGTTAATCACTCCTCTTAAAAATCGTAATTAGTCTCCCAAAACACCGCGTTCCGAGCACCCAAATGATTTTCCCCACCAGCCAAACAAATCGTAAAAGCACTACGCAACACTGACCAGCAAAACCGCTGAAAATCGCACCAAATGCAAGCGCTACAATTTTTGTAACTACCGTTTCTTCCGGCGTGATTACCTTTATCCACGTAAAAATGACACCTATTACCATGCCAATAAGCCACCCAATACACATGGTGTTCGGTTCGAAAAACCACTCCGTCAAAGAATTCGGACCAGAATGCGGCATACTTGAACTAGATGCATTTCGGGATTCCGAAGATGCCAAACTTTTCTCTACGGCAAGACCTGCCTCAACAAAAGGATCTGAATTCGGTATGTAAGGAGCTGTGCTCCCGGTGATTTTTCCTTTCCCGTCAGTGAAAATCAATTCGCCGTCAGAATTATATGTAGGCATAAATATGTAGGCATAAATATTGCAGTTCGAGTTGGGGTTGCGGTCACAGATATAGCCGGATGCTTCTCTCATTTGCGCCTTTTGAGTACTTTCGTTTGCGCAGAGTAACACTTGTAGCAAACCCTGTCAAAATATCGATTTTTGACCTGATGCAGCATTCCTTCAGGATAGCAATTCCTGAATCTCCTCCCAGTTCAGCGCCGCTGCGAATTCTTCCTCGCCGCCATGGTCGCCCGGATGATCTCGCGCTTGCGGTTTTGCAGTAGTAGGATTTTTTCCTCCACCGTGTCGCGCGTGATCAGCTTGTAACTCGTCACGACTTTGGATCATTACACTTACACGCCCGCAGGAAAGGGGGTCGCTGAATTGCCTGATTGAACCGCCTTGGGAAGTTTGTTAGTGTTGTCGCGTGAGTCCGACAATTTTTCGGTATCGCAACTACCGCTTTTATTTCTTCTCGCGCGAGGAACCACGCTTGCATGTGCATGTGATTTCGCCGGACGGCGAGGCGAAATTCTGGCTCGAACCGAAGATTGAACTGGCCGTCAATAAAGGCATCAGCCCGACGGAATTGAACGAACTGAAACGCATTGTTGAGGAGCGACAAAATGAAATCCGAGATTCCTGGAACAAACATTTCAATGCCTGAAGTGCTGAACATTTCCATCCACGGCTTCTGGCTGATGGTGGCGGGCCGGGAATACTTCCTGGGCTTCGACGACTTTCCGTGGTTCCGCACGGCCACGCTCGCGCAACTGTTCAAGGTTGAACTTCTCCACGGCGAACATCTCTACTGGCCCGAACTCGATGTGGACTTGGATTTGGAACGCATCACGCACCCGGAAAAATTCCCGTTGCTGGCAAAGGTGGGCAGGGAGTGAAGATCGAAGGGGTTTTTCTGGCATCATTTTCTGGAAAAAAGTTTTGCCCGGCACAAAGTCAGAGGCGTGAAGTAGGACAGACTGCAAACCTCAAAATAAAAACAACGGATTTACACCATGAAAAAATCCTTAGCGCTCCTCGGACTTTTAGTAATTCTCACATCTTGCGCCACGGTCGGCCAAAGGTTGAGCCAAATCAGCCCTGGCATGACTAAGCCACAGGTTATCCAGATCCTGGGTAAACCCCATTCGACTGGCGGCGTCAGCGGTGTAGAGGTAATACACTACATTCAAGATGATGGGGGATGGAGAAACAGCTACTTTTTCGTGCGGTTCGTTGAAGGCAAAGTTGAATCTTACGGTTCTGAAACGCGCGCCAATCCGGTTACCGATTCCCATCCCCCAATCAAGAAATGACTCAGCTTGGGCTGACATGGTGCCAAGGGTCAATTCTTCGGATTAAGCCAGCAATTCCTGAATCTCCTCCCAGTTCAACGCCGCCGCGAATTCTTCTTCGCCGCCGATGGTTGCCTGGAGGATTTCACGCTTGTGGTTTTGGCAGGGACGCGGTGGAACGCGTCCCTACCGGATTTTGAGGCGACTAACGACGCGATTGTCTTTCACGAGCGACCGGGATACCTTTCGGATTGTCCGGTTAAAACGCGCATGAAAATTACCGACGATTACAATGCCAAGCAGCGACTCTGGGCGGAAAACCCACGCGTCGTTCCCGCGCCTGCTGCGCCGCACCTGCCGGGTTTCAAGAGCCGGCGGTTTTCCTCCCACGCTGAAATGAACGAGTGGAAGCGCTCGGTGCTGCTGAAATTGGCCGAACTGTCGCCCGCGAAATGAACGAACTGCTCCTCGCCTTCAATGCTGCGGACGTCCGTTACTTGCTGGTGGGCGGTCAGGCGATGCGGCTGGCGGGGATGCCGAGATTTTCCATGGATTGGGATTTCTTTATTCCGCCCCGTGACATGGATAATTTTTCCAAGCTCAACAGGGTGCTGGATGATGAACTGGATATGCCGGTTATTCCGCTGGGCGCGCAGGGAGAAAACTTCATCCAAACCTATCAGACGCGCTGGGGCGTGGTGCAATTCCATCTTGGCCTCCCCGGCGTGCCGCGTTTTGATGAGGCCGAAAAAGCAGCGATCATTCGCAAGACAGAGACAGGAACTCCGGTTAAATGTCTGTCGGGAATTCATCTGTTGGCTTCCAAGCAAGCCGCGAACCGGCCACAGGATCAATCGGACATCGCGTTTCTCGAAGAACTGAAGCGGTTGGGCAAGATTTCTTAAACCCCGCCGGTTTTTCTTTCGTGTAGTTCGTGTGTTTCGTGGTTAAAAAATTTCCACCTCACGCCAGCAACTCCTGAATCTCATCCCAATTCAAAGTCGCCGCGAATTCCTCCTCGCCGCCGATGGTCGCCTGGATGATCTCGCGCTTGCGGTTTTGCAGCAGCAGGATTTTTTCTTCCACCGTGTCGCGCGTGATCAGCTTGTAGCTCGTCACGACTTTCGTCTGCCCGATGCGATGCGCGCGATCCGTCGCCTGATCTTCCACCGCTGGATTCCACCACGGATCAAAGTGAATCACCGTGTCTGCGCCCGTGAGATTCAATCCCACGCCGCCGGCTTTCAGGCTGATGAGGAAGACGGGAATCGTCGCATTCTTCTGAAATTTCTCCACCACCGCGCCGCGATCGGTCGTTGAACCGTCGAGGTAACAATATTCAATTCCCTCTTCCGCGAGCCGCTCCTTGAGCAACGTCAACATGCTGACGAACTGGCTGAACACCAGCACGCGATGCCCGCCGTCTATGACTTCTTCCAATAGCTCGCTGAACAATTCCAGCTTGCCAGAGGAAGAGCTGGATGATGGATGGTTGGATGGTTGGATGGTTGGATTGGACTCACTCCCTGAATCCATCAATCCATCAATCCGCTTTTGCAGTTTCAGAAGTCGCAGGTCG
>JANYDP010000066.1 GCA_025363535.1 Verrucomicrobiota bacterium
CGGAAGGCTCCGCGCCGTCGTAATCCTCCTTCACGCGCAGAATCAAATCCTTCGAGTCGGCGGCGCTCTGCCAGAAGCCGCCGTTGGCCGCGTCGTAAAATTTTGCCAGCATGGCTTCGGCAAGGTTGCAGGCGAAATCCAAATGCTTCGGCTCCAGCGTGGCTTCGTAAAGTTCGATCACGCCGGACAACTGCGACGCGTAGGCTTCCAGCAACTGCACGTTGTCCCGCTCGCCGTCGCGCCAGCGGTGAAAGAGGGTTTTGCTTTTTGCGTCCCACAACTTCGCTTGGACGAACGCCAGATTTTTTTCCGCCGCCGCGCGAAATTTTTCCTCGCCCAGCACGGCGTAGGCACGGGCAAAGGCACCGAGCATCAGACCGTTCCATGAAGCGAGAATCTTGTCGTCGAGATGCGGGCGAACGCGCTGATTGCGGACGGCGAGCATTTTGATTTTGGCGGAAGCGAACAAATCATCGTCCGTAGCGGCGTCTTGGGAGAGCGCCGCCGATTCAAAATTTGTGCGGCGGTCTGCCGCCGCGCCGCTACGCAAGGGATCCACGAGGTTCAACACGTTTTGATTTGGCAGCGGTTGCGGATGGCTGTGGTCAATGAAGTTGCCCTGCTCGGTAATGCCGAAGCAGCGGACGGCCACGTTGAATTCCTCCGGCGTCAGCAACCTGGACAATTCCGCGCGCGTCCAGCAGTAGAATTTTCCCTCGATGCCTTCGCTGTCCGCATCTTCGGCGGAATAAAATCCGCCTTCGGGATGCGTCATGTCGCGC
The DNA here is from genome assembly GCA_025363535.1 of Verrucomicrobiota bacterium. GTDB lineage: Bacteria > Verrucomicrobiota > Verrucomicrobiia > Limisphaerales > CAIQOK01 > CAIQOK01. The sequence continues at coordinate 783 of JANYDP010000066.1, forward strand.
AGCACGTAGTCGAGAATGTCGCGCGCCACGGACGCGTGCCGCGCTTCGCCGCTGACGAGATAGGCATCAAGATAAAGCTGCGCGAGCTGCGCATTGTCGTAGAGCATTTTCTCAAAGTGCGGCACGAGCCATTCGGCATCCACCGAGTAGCGCGAGAAGCCGCCGCCGAGCTGGTCGTGAATCCCGCCCGCCGCCATCTTGTCGCACATGTGCAACACCATGTGCTGCGCTTCGTCGTCGTGAAAACGCCGGGCGTAACGCAGGAGCAACTGCGGCTGGCTCGGCTGGGGAAACTTCGGTGCGCTGCCAAAGCCGCCGTTGCGCGGGTCGTAAGATTCTTTGAAACGCAGGCCGGCTTGTTGCAGCACGGCGGCGGTGAGCGCGAGCTTGGCGTCGGCGGAATTGGTTTCAGTCAGCGCTTCCAGGCGCGTGTGCATTTCGGTGGCGGAGGTGATCAAGTCATCGCGGCGCGTTTCCCACAGTTGATGAATGTGCTCCAGCAGTTGCAGGAAGCTCGGACGGCCATAGCGCGCGTCCGGCGGAAAATACGTGCCGCCGTAAAACGGTTTCAATTCGGGCGTGAGAAAAACATTCATCGGCCAGCCGCCGGAGCCGGTCGTGGACTGCACGAAGGTCATGTAAATTTTGTCCACGTCGGGCCGTTCCTCGCGGTCCACCTTGATGCTGATGAAATGTTCATTGAGATACGCGCCGATTTTTTCATCCTCGAACGACTCGCGTTCCATGACGTGGCACCAATGACAGGTCGAGTAGCCGATGCTGAGGAAGATGGGTTTGTTTTCGTGGCGCGCTTTCGCGAAAGCCTCGTCGTTCCAGGCGAACCAGTCCACGGGATTGTGCGCGTGCTGGAGGAGGTAGGGGGATTTTTCGCGGGCGAGGCGGTTGGTGTGCGCGTGGCTGGTGGCGGGAGTCATCGTGTCAGTGAAATCTTCTGTCCATCTGCGCTCAAGTCTAAACAATGCTCATCCAGACTCAAAATCTTGGTGTCGCCATTTGGAACCGCAACCGAATTACTGCGAACAAGCGTCGTAATCAACCGTCCCCATTCGATGCTCCACCTGCCCTGCCAAATATCCGTTTGACCATCCGAATAACCTCCAAAAATGGAAATGAAACTGCCGTCTGAAGAAAGCGTGAACGTGTGGTTGGTGCCTTGAGACCAAGTCCCGACGACTTGGTGCCGCGCTCTGGCATCACCGCAACCGCAAACCGCCAAAAGCGGCATCATGGCAAAAAATGTCAGCGTAAATCTCATGGCATGTCATGCTGCCTAAACAGTGAATGACACCAAATCATAGCCGCCGGGAGATGGGAACGCAAAGAATCGCCGGTGGCCGGTCATCTTTTGTGGCGGGCCTTTTCCACGGACAGGAGCTGGGCGGCGGCATCCCAGCCGGGTGGCGGAGTCTGTTTGCTCGACCATTTACAGCCGCCTTTTTTCCAGGCCGCCCGCCATTGTTCGTGGGTGAAACCCCGGTCGGCGTCGCTGACGCCAAACTGGAAGCCGCAACTCGGACAGATTTCAAACGAGCCGCCACCGCTTTGGCTGCGCGGAGGTTCGGTCAGATGGGGAAAGCCGCAAACGGGACAAAGGTGTTTCATGTCAGGGCTGCGGTTTGAGTTTTATGAGGCGGCCGGGCTGGCGCTCGAAGTAATCGTGGCTGCCGGGTTTGAAAAAAGTTTTGGCCGTTCCGTCCGCGTTGTAAGAGGCAAACGCGCCCGACTTCGGATCGTAAATGCGCAGCACACCCTCGTCGTCCACCTTGGCGGGCAGGCCGTCCACCTTCGCGCGCTGGAGAAATTCCCAGGCCTTGCGCGCGTAGTCGTCGGGATTCTTTGCGCCAAAATCAGCGCCGTGCCGGGCGAAATGATCGGGGAGCGCCGGCAGGTTGCCCCAGATTCTTCGCGTGGGCGGGGTGACGAGTGCGGGCGCGGGTTTGGCCGGTGCCGACGGCTTGACTCCGCCCGGCGCCGAGGTGGTGGAGCCGGACGCGGTGAATTCATTCGTCGCCAGCCAGACGCGCGCGGTGCCGACCACGACGGTGTATTTCACACCGGGCCGGAGTGCGTTGACCGTGACGGTGTGGTCGGTGTCCGGGGTTTTGTCGCCGGGTAAAATGTTGGCGGAAGGAGAAATTTGAACCCGCGTTCCTGCCGCCACATCGGTGCGCCAGTGGAGGACGGCCAGGGCGTTGGAGACCAGCACAGTGGGTGGGCTGACAATTTCGACCCCGGCGGCCGACCAAAGGGCGAGTGCAAAAAACACCGCCGGCAAACATGCGCGCATGAGAATTTTCAAGCTCCCGGATTATGAAGCAAGTCCGGAAAATTGCAGCCGAAAAAATTCTGCGGGGTTGGATCGGTTCTTCGCTGTTTTCAGTGGATGATTTGGAGAACCAACTCAGACCAGCCTGGAGGGCTGAAAGACATTAGCCGGGGGTTGAGGAGTATACCCCCGGTCGGACACCCAGCGATCCATCACCCCGCAGGGGTGACAGAAACCGCTGACTTGGCGCGCTCTGACACCCCGCCGGGGTGTCGGATTTCTTCGACGCTGCCCGGGGGTGTCGCTGGCGCTCAACCCCCGGCTAATTTCTTTCACGGCTTCGCCGTGGCCATAACCCAACCCCGTTACCCACTGAAAACAGCGAAGAACCGTTGGATCAGACGTGACCTTGTGGCACTGAACTTACTCCAACGTCAGAAAGTTCGTCTGTTGGGCACCCACCAGCAGCGCACTGGCGGAACCGATGGCCACCACTTGCAGTTCACGCAACGTGTCGCCGACATGCACGGTCTGACCGCTGATAATCGCCGAGGGCTGGGGCGGCGTGTAAAAAATTGCCTGCAAACGGAGCGGAGCCGCAGCGGGCAGGGCGGACGCGGAAAGGGGTTGTGCCAAAGCAACCGGCGACGCGACTGCCGGCGCGGGTTCTTTTTCTATCACGGAGGTCGTAACGGTTGGCGGTGGGGATTTGGCGGCGACGATGAGGCCCGGCACTTCTGGTTTCACCGTTGGCGGCGCGGACGTTTTCCCGCTACCGTTTTTTGACAGCCCGAACGAAAACAGTGCGGCCAAAAGAATCGTCAGCACGGTGGCCGGCAGCACGAGGCCGAACCCGCTTTTTGTCGGCGGGGCCGGTTCCACCGGGCGCAGCGGCAGATCCGCGACGGGCGCGGGCGCGCGGCGGTTGTGCATTTCAGTGGCGCGTTTCAAAGCATCGTTGACCAGGCTCATGCGCCCACCTCGCCTTCCAATTCCTGAATGGCCTTGCCGATGACGCGGTAATCGAGTTCCTCGGTCTGGTTGACGTAACCGGCCAGCAGTGCTTTGTCGCAAATCGCGTTGACCAGCCGGGGAATGCCGCCGGTGTAATGATGAATCCGCCACAGCGCCGGGCGCGTGAAGCGGGGCACGCCCTTCGCGCCGGAAACTTCGAGGCGATGCTGGATGTATTGGGAAATTTCCGACTGGTTCAACGGCGAAAGGTGGTAACGCACCGTGATGCGCTGGCGCAACTGACGGAGGCTGGGTTGGTTGAGGCGGTCGCGCAATTCCGGCTGCCCCATCAAAACAATTTGGAGCAGTTTGCGGTTATCCATCTCCAGGTTCGACAACATGCGGACCTGTTCGAGCAGTTGCTCCGTCAGATTCTGCGCCTCGTCAATGATCAGCACGGCATCGCGACCCTGCTCGACCTGCCAGAGCAAAAAATTATTGATCGCCGCCACCGTGTCGAGTCGGTCCAGGCCTTTGACGTCCAGGCCGAACTCCGTGGCGATGGCCTTCATCAGCTCATCGGGATTCAGGATGGGATTCAGGATGAGGGCGGTGGAAAAATTTCCAGTGAGCTGTTCCAGCATCGCGCGGCAGAGCGTGGTCTTGCCCGCGCCGACTTCGCCGGTCAACTGCACGAAGCCTTTGCGTTCACGGATGCCGTACAACAAATGGTTGTAAGCCTCGCGATGCTTCGCGCTGTAAAACAGGAAGCGCGGGTTCGGCGTGATGTCGAACGGCGCTTCCGTCAGACCGTAGTACTCGAGATACACACCTTGCACTTAGCAAATGGGATGCCTGCCGGGAAACCCCCTGTATTCGCAGTTAAACCCTTCCTTCCGTGTCTTGAACTAAAACTATTTTGCCCAGTAAAAGTTCAACCCGGCAAAACTTTCACCGGCGGGATGGTCGGGTTGGCTGGAGCACATGTTTAGGCCTTGCGTTTTGATTTCTCATACTTCGCAAACTTCTTGAGTCCCTTCCGATAATGGTCAGCAGAATCAAAAACCAGATACTCATTAACTTGATCCCATGCGACAGCTCGTAAAGCACCCTCGCTCCAATCCCCATTTGTGGCGCTATGCGGCACAAAGCCAATGATAAACCACCTGTCGCCTTGCAACTCAAAGTGTGGCGTATCCATCGTAAGTGTGTGGTCGTCACCGATGACACTTAACGAAAGAAACTTGTCGTTGAAATCTGGATGCTTTGTTTTTTTCATAACGTGTTGTAGCGAGGCCTCACATCTCACTTCACCACTGGCGGAACATTCGGTACGGCGATCATGTTCGTGCCTGCACGCCGATACCCCTGCAAATCCAGCGTGACATGCGCGTAACCGATTTTCTTGAGCGCCTCGGCCACTTGCGACAACAGTTCGTTGCCTAAAAGTTTGGGCAGCTCCGTTGGGCCAACCTCGATGCGGGCGAGCGCCGGACTTTTTGCTGCGCTGTCTTTCGCCGGGCCGTTCAATTCATGATGCCGAACTCGCACGTCGTAAAAACCGAGGTCGCGCAAAACATATTCCGCGTCCTCAATCATCCGCAGTTTCTCCGGCGTCACCGCTTCGCCGGTGGGAATGCGCGAACTCAGGCAGGCCATCTGCGGTTTGTCCGCCGTGGGCAATCCCATCTGCGCGGAGAGCTGGCGGATCTCGGCCTTGGTCAGACCAATTTCTTTCATCGGCGCGCGCACTTGGAATTCCGCCGCCGCCTGCGCGCCCGGCCGAAAATCCCCGACGTCGCTGGCGTTCTCGCCGTAGCAGATCACCGCGAATTTTTCCGCGCGGGCGATCGGCGTCAGCTCCTCGAACAGCTCGTGCTTGCAAAAATAACAACGGTTGAGCGGATTGGCGAGGTAGCTGGGATTGTCAAACTCTGCCGTCTTGATCACGCGCACGGGAAAATGAAACTGTTCGCCGAGCTGCAAAGCCTCGGCCAGTTCGCGGCGCGGCAGGCTCGCCGAGTCTGCGATGACCGCCAGCGCGCGTTCGCCCAGCTCCTCATGCGCGACGCGCGCGAGGAACACGGAATCCACCCCGCCGGAATAGGCGACGACACATGAACCATAGCTGCGCAGACGCGCGCGGAGCTGCTCTAATTTTTCCATCGGCACGAAAGGACATTGCCATCAAGCCCTGCGGATGTCGAGCCGCGCGACGCTGTTGGGGCCGGCCAGCCTTGCGCGTTTTCAGGGTCCGGGAAGCAGAACCGGGCGGCAAAACCGCTGCGGCACCGGCGGGGATTTTTCGACGTTGTTGCTGAACGTGCGTTGCGGAGGTGTGTGCCTCCGCTCGCGTTCTTCACGGCGAGTGCCCCGGCCGGAGGCGCGGGCTTGGCTGTTACATTTGAGCACGGAGAAGTCAGTCCGTCCTAATTTTCCCAGGCCTCGCGGCGGCGGAGCGGTTGATACTCGGCGGTTTCCTGCTAAGCCTGGGGTTCCAGGCCGCAAAATTCCCGCCAGCGGTTGCGGCAGTCGCCCAGACCGGACTGCATTAGATACATGATGTCCACCGTATCGCGGGCGGCTTCGCCGGCCGGACTTTCCTGGGCAAATATGTTGGCGGCATGCACGGCCGCGAGGAGCGAAAATCCCTTTTCCTCGGAACGCGACGGCTCATGGTGCCAGGCGATGGCTTCCAGAATCGGCAGCGGCAAGCCCCAGGTGGCAAGCAGGCACGCGCCCAGTTCGGCGTGCGAGGCACCGAGGATTTCCATTTCCGCTTCGCGGGCCGTGATGTTTTTGCTGACCTTGAGTTTCTGCACGGTGTCGTACATTTCCGGCAGATTTCCGGCCAAGATCAGCTTGCCGATGTCATGCAGCAGGCCGGCGGTGAAGGCGGCTTCGGCGGTGCGCGCATTCTTGGTCTCGCCCAGGGCGATGGCCCGGGCAAAGGCACCCACTTGGATGCTGTGACCCCAAACAGGTTCCGGCGCAAAGCCCGGACACTTCGCGGCGGCGTATTGGGAGAACACTCCGGCCAGCAAAATCAAGGCCTTGATGCGCTCGGCCCCGAGGACCATGACGCATTCCGTGGGGTCGCTGATTTCGCGGGTCAGGCCGAAAAACGCGGAGTTCACCACCTGTAAAATCTTGGCGGACATGACGGGCTCGTGGGAGATGAGCCGGCCAACCACGTCCATTGAGCCGTTTTCCGATCTCAATTCGTTGGTCACCTCCGTGTGAAGTTTGGGCTGGGCCGGAAGTTTGCGGATCTGGGAGACAAGTTTTCTGATGGCGTCGCTGCCCAGCCAATCCCGGACGCAGGCGCTGCGTCTGATGTTGGACTGGAGGGTGGCGGCGTCGGCGTCCGCAGGCACCAGAGTGGCCCCGGTGCCTTTCCATGCTGCGGCAGTGGCCCGATCCATTGTCTGGCAACACACGAGGCAGATGCAGTGCGCCAGTTCTTTTTCCAGCGCCTGAAACAATTTTGCCCCGTCGGCAAGTTTGCCGTCGAGGATCAGGGTGTCGAAGGAATCGGCGGCCCACGTTTCGACGGCTTTGGCACAATCAGCGGCCCGGGCGCATTTCCAGTTGGCTTGCAGGTCGGCCAGGTCGCGTTCGATCTGGCCCAGCCACAGTTCGTCGCCCCCGACGAACAGGAGGTGCCTCGGGCGACTTGGAGAGGGTGCGGAGCCAGGCGCGGGCTGACCGCGCGGAACCGGGGCGGGATTTTTTGCCTCGGGCGGCTCCGGTGGGGCGGTGGCAGCGGGCGGGGCTTTGGATACGGCGGTCTTTTTCAGTGAGTCAAATAAACCCATGGTGTGCGTTTCTTAAATTGCTTTCGACTGCTTAGATTTGCAGCCACCCGTTTTTATCGGCAATAACCGCAGCGGGTTTAGAAAAACCCGTTTGGGCACAAAGGCATTTGTGCGCATCCATCCGGCGAGCCAGGCCGGCAAGTTTGCGCAAAATCTGCGCAGGCGGGTCGTGGTGGGCAGCAATTGCGCAGCAAGGGTGGACAATTTGCCCATTAAGCGAGGTCTTTGGTGTGGCACGTTCCTTGCAAGACTGGTTCTCGCATTAACTGCGGGCGCACTGGAGTGCCGTCTCGCAGCACCAACAAACCAAAAAAATACTGCGAGAAAAAACGGTTATGAAACTAAAACAAATTCTAAAAGTCTGCGGCCTCACTGCCGCGCTGTGCCTCGGCGTGGCCACCTTGCAAGCCCAGGATAACAATGGCGGTCAGGGCGGCGACCAGGGCGGTCAAGGCCAGGGTGGCGGACGGCGTCGCGGCGGCCAGGGTGGCCAGGGCGGCCAGGGCGGCGGCAATTTTGATCCCGCCCAATTCCAACAACGCATGATGGATCGGATCCGCGAAGAGCTTGGCTTCACCAACGACACCGAATGGAGCGCCGTGGAACCTCTCGTGCAGAAAGTTTCTGACGCGCGCCGTGAACTCGGCGGTGGCGGCATGGGCCGCATGTTCGGTCGCGGCAACCGCGGCGGCGGCCAGGGTGGTGGTCAAGGCGGCCCCGGCGGCGGACGCGGCGGCATGTTCGGCACGCCCAGTCCCGAAGAAGAGGCGTTGCAGAAGGCTTTGGATGACAACGCCCCGGCCGGGCAGCTTCAAGATGCCCTGGCTAAGTACCGGGCCTCTCAAAAAGCCAAGCAGGCCAAGTTTGAGGCCGCCCAGGCCGAATTGAAAAAATATCTTTCCAAAAAACAAGAGGCCCACGCGACGCTGCTCGGCCTCGTCCAGTAAGAAAAAATCAACCGAGAAGCTGACGTTCCGATCATGAGCGAAAAAGTTATCCTCGATTCTCCGGCGGCACCGTTGCTGGAGCGGATGGTGGCCACCCGCCAACTGTCCGCCACCGACGCGCAGGCGCTGGCCGCCGTGAAGCCGTCCGTGCAGACCGAGGAAAACGTGCTTCGCTGGCTGGCCGGAGAATACGGCCTCACCTTCACGACTCTCGAAGACGTGGATCCGGATCGTCAGCTTCTCTCCCTTTTTCCCGCGCGCCTGTTGTTGAAGGAAGAACTGCTTCCCCTCAAGCGCACCAACGGCACGGTCGAAGTCGCCACCAGCCGGCTCTTCGCCACGCAAGGACTTGATGCGCTGAAGACCCTGACCGGTTTGACCCTCAAGCCCGTCCTCGCCACCACCGAAGCCATCCAGCGCGAAATCAAGAAGCGTCTCGGTGTCGGCGCGGATACGATCGGCACGCTCGACGAGGAAAAGGGTTTCCAGGTCGTGGACGAAAATGCCGAGAACAACGATCTCGACGAAGCCGCCGAAGACGAGGCGTCCATTATCCGCTTCGTCAACCAGGTGTTGAAGGACGCCATTGAACTGCGCGCTTCCGACATCCACCTCGAACCGTTCGAGGACGAATTCCGCATCCGTTACCGCATTGACGGTGAGTTGCAGGACACCTCTGTCCCCGCGCAGTTGAAGCGCTTCCAGCCCGCGATCGTTTCGCGCGTCAAAATTTTAAGCCATCTCAACATCGCCGAAAAGCGTTTGCCGCAGGATGGCCGCATCAAGATCCGTCTGGATTCCGCCGAGGTGGACATCCGCGTCTCGGTCATTCCGATGTTGCACGGAGAGGCTGTCGTCATGCGTTTGCTCCGGCAGAATTCAAAGCTGCGCGGATTGAATGACATCGGCATGGCCGAGCGCGAGCTGGAATGTTTCCGGCGCGTCCTGCGCCTACCCCACGGCATCATCCTCGTCACCGGCCCGACCGGCAGCGGCAAAACCTCCACGCTCTACACCGCGCTCAACGAGATCAATGATTCCGTCCGCAAGATCATCACGATTGAAGATCCGGTTGAGTATCAACTCAAGGGCGTCAATCAAATCCAGGTCTCCGAAAAGGCCGGCCTGACCTTCGCGCGCGGACTGCGCTCCATTTTGCGCCACGATCCCGACGTGGTACTGATCGGCGAAATTCGTGACCAGGAAACCGCGCAGATCGCCGTGCAGGCGTCACTTACCGGCCACTTGGTTTTCTCCACGCTGCATACGAACGACGCGCCCGGAGCCGTGACGCGGCTCGTGGACATGGGTGTTGAACCGTACCTCGTCGCCTCGTCGCTTGAAGCCGTGCTCGCACAACGTCTGGTGCGCGTGCTCTGCAAGCATTGCAAAGTGGCGGACGATTCCGCGACCGCGCAGGCATTGAAGGCCCAGCTCGGGATTCCCTCGGCCACCACGATCTACCGATCGGTCGGTTGCCGGGAATGTCGCAACACCGGCTTCCACGGACGCCAGGCCATTTTCGAGTGGATGGACACCGACGCCGAAATCCGCCAGCTCGTTTTGAAAAATGCTTCGTCGGATCAAATCCGCGCCGCCGCGCATCGCGGCGGAATGCGGACGCTCGCCGAGGACGGCTGGCGGCTCGTGCGACAGGGCGTCACCACGGTCGAGGAAGTTTTGAGCGTCACCACCGCCAAGGAGGTGGCCCACACGACGGCCAAGCACGCGGCGGCGAGCAACTCAGACGAAACGCCGGGGAGCCTCACGGTGAAGCGATGAAGAATTCCAAACATCGAACGCCGAACGCCGAACGCCGAACGCCGAAGCGCGCGCGCGTTGCTTGGGTTCAAGGTTCAAGGTTCAAGGTTCAAGGTTCGAGGTTCCCCACTTCCTAACATGCCCACGTTCTCATATCGCGCATTGCAGTCCAACGGCACGATGGCCGAAGGCGTTCTCGAAGCCCCGGGCCGACCCGACGCGCTGCGGCAGATGGAGACGCTCGGCCTGCGGCCCGTGAATCTTTCTGAGAAGGCGGGGACAGCTTCCAAAAACGGCTCCGCCGCACCGAAGTCACCGGGCAAAGCCACCTTCAAATTTGAAGCGAAGAAAGTTTCTGCCAAGGCGCTGGAGAATTTCACTCGGCTGCTTTCCAGCCTGCTGGCGGCGGGCGTGCCGTTGAGCCGCGCGCTGGTCATTCTCTACAAGGAATCCACCGCCCCCGTGATTGCCGCGAAGTGGAAAGAGATTCACGACTCGGTCGTGGACGGCATGTCGCTGGCCGACGCGATGGCCAAGTCGCCGGACACTTTTCCGCGTGTCTATGTCGCGATGGTTGAGGCGGGCGAGGCGGGCGGCTTCCTCGACGTGGTGCTGGCGCAGATCGCCGACTTCCAATCGCGCGAGAAGGAACTGAAGTCCAAGGTGCTGACCGCGATGATTTATCCGTGTATCCTGCTGTTCCTCGCGCTAGTCGTGCTGACGGTGCTGCTGGTGTTCTTCATTCCGAAATTTCAAAAAGTTTTCGCCAGCGTCCACGGCTCGCTGCCGCTGATCACGCAGTTGATTATCGGCATGAGCACGCTGTTGCGTTCGTACGGGATTTTTGTTTTGGGCGGAGTCGTCGCGATCACCCTGCTGACGCGCGCGTGGTTCACCTCGCAAAAGGGCAAACGCATCTGGGAAGGTTTTGTGTTGAAGGCACCGCTCGTTGGTCCGCTGGTTTCCCAATTCGCGATGGCGCGTTTCTGCCGGATGCTCGGCACGCTGCTCGGTGCGGGCGTGCCGCTGGTGCATGGCCTGAACGTCGCGCGCAAATCCATCGGCAACCAGATTCTGGTGGACGCCGTGTCGCAATCCATCGAACGCGTGCAGCAGGGCGGACGGCTGGGCCAGAGCCTAGCGAACTGCGGACTGTTTCCCGGCTCGATTGTCGAAATGATTTCCGTCGCGGAGGAAAGCGGGCGGCTGGACACGGAACTGGTGCGGCTGGCCAACGTGACCGAGGTGGATCTGGACCGCCATTTGAAAACCGCCGTCGCGTTCGCCGAGCCGCTGATGCTGTTTCTGATCGCCGGCTTCATCGGCGTCATTTTCGTCGGCATGTTGCTCCCGATTTTCTCTTTGCAGGATTACATCAAATAAACCGTCAACGATTTCAACCATGAAAATACCAATCGCCAATCGCCAATCGCCAATCGCCAATTCCCGCCGCGCCTTCACACTCGTGGAAATGCTGCTGGTCGTCACCATCATCGGCATTCTCGCCGCGCTCGTGGTGCCCAAAATCATGGGTCGCAGCGAGCAGGCCCGCATCACCGCCGCGCACGCGGACATCTCGGGCATCAAGACCGCGCTCGACGCCTTCGAGGTGGACAACGGCTATTATCCAAAAGGTAACAACGGCCTCGGCGACCTGGTGGCCGCGCCGCGCGATGTGAAGAACTGGCACGGCCCATACCTCGACAAAATCCCGTCCGATCCGTGGGGCAACAATTACATCTACTCCTATCCCGGCAAGCACAACGCCAGTTCCTATGACCTGCTGTCCGTCGGGCCTGACGGCAAAGAGGGAACCGAAGATGACATCGGCAACTGGGCGACGAAGTGAATGAAGTTGAGAATCACAAATGACAAAGGGCGAACAGCAAATGCGCGCAGGGCGGGCGTTGCTTCCAATAATTCGTCATTTACCCGCGCCTTCACCCTCATCGAATTGATTCTGGTGCTGGCACTCCTCGGCATCATCACCTCGATGGTTGCCCCGGCGATGTCGAACTTCGTGCGCGGCCGCGCGCTGGACGCCGAGGCGCGGCGATTGTTTTCGCTCATCCATGCGGGCCAGAGCCGTGCGGTTGGTGAAGGAATGCCGCAAATGCTCTGGGTGGATGAAAAGAAAAGCGCCTACGGACTCGAAGCGGAAACGTCCGGCCAGAACGGCGACGCCAAAGCCGAGCGCCTGACGCTGGACGAGACGTTGCAGATCGCCGTGGTGAACACCGGGGCAACCACGCCGCCGCAGTTTCACAATCTGCCGGCGATCCGGTTCACGCCGGACGGGAACATTGATGAAACCAGCCCGCAGAAACTGCGGCTGACGGATTACGCAGGCATTTCGCGCTGGCTCGTCCAGTCGCGCAACAAGCTGGGTTATGAAGTTTCGGACACCGACAAATAGAAACCAAAGCGGAAAGCGGAAAGCGGCAAGCGGAAATTCTTCCGGCTTCACGCTGGCCGAGGTTCTGGCGGCGCTGCTGTTCCTGGCCATCGTCATTCCGGCGGCGGTGGAGGCGCTGCACATTTCCAGCCTCGCAGGCGAGGTCGCGGCGCGCAAAGGCGCGGCGGCGCGCGTGGCGGATCGGATTTTGAACGAGAGCCTCGTCACGACAAACTGGAATCACGGGACGCAAAACCAAACCATCACGGACGGCGCGCTCGAATTTCGCTCGACGCTGACCAGCGAGAACTGGCCGCAGGGCAACATGCAACTGGTGTCAGCGGAGGTGACGTTCACGGCCAAGGGTCACGATTACTCGGTGAAGTTGAGCACGCTGGCCAGTTCGCCGACGAGCGGCAAAGCGGGATTGCAGCCATGAAATTGAACCGCGAACAAATTTGGAATGCGGCGGCGAGCGAAGCGCGATACCGCTTTGGGGTTGGTGCGGGGCAATTATCCGCGTCCAAAGCGCTGGCGTCGCGGCGCTTTGCCGGCGCCGTCCAAAACTCCGCCTTTACGTTGATCGAAATGATCCTTGCGGTCGGCATTGCCGCCATCGTGCTGATCTCCATCAACGCAGTTTTTTTCAGCGCACTGCATCTGCGCGAGGCGACGACGAACGCCGTGGACGAGGCGACGCCGCTGGAGCAGGCATTCACCTTGATCCGCCGCGATTTGGAATGTGCGGTGACGCCCAACCCCAACGCCCCGGTGAGTTTGAGCGGGAATTTCCGCACGGGCAACATCGCCAGCGTCGGCGCGGCTGACACGGTGAACGCGGAAATTTACACGGCCACCGGCGCGCTCCAGCAAAATGAACCCTGGGCGGACGTTCAGCGGGTGACTTACGGTTTGAAAAACCCCACGTCACCGGCAGGGCCGGGCAAGGATTTGATCCGCACCATCACGCGCAATCTGTTGAGCAGCACCGCGCCGCAGATCGAAGAGCAGTGGCTGCTGGGCGGCGTCGAGAGCGTGCAGTTTGCCTGTTACGACGGCACGCAATGGTTGTCCGAATGGGACACCACTTCGGTGAGTTCGAGCAACACCAACCTGCCAAACGCGGTGCGCGTGCAAATTCAGATGACGGGCAAAGGCGGCGTCAACGGCCGTCCGTCACCGAACGAAATGGTGGTGCCGATTGACTCGCAGTCACGGACGAACACGAGCATTTGAAATGAAGCTGAGCGAAGAAAATCCGAAAACGGAAAGCGGGAAAGCGGAAATAAAAAATCCGCGCGCCGCTTCGTTTCCGCTTTCGCCCTTTCCGCTTTCCGCTTTTGGGCAACAGGGTTCGGTGCTCATCGTCGTGCTGTGGATTGCCATCGGGCTGGTGAGCATCGCGCTGTATTTTGCCAACGCCATGACGTTTGAACTGCGCGCTTCCGACAACCGCGCCTCCGGTCTCGCCTCGGAACAGGCCATCGCCGGCGCGGCGCGCTACGTTGCGACGGTGCTTTCCAATCTGGCGACCAACGGAACCGTGCCGGAAAAAACCGAGTTCGCCTGCGAGGCCGTGACGCTCGGCGAGGCGCACTATTGGATCATCGGACGTGACCCCACCGGCGCGGCCACTGCGGAGCCGTATTTCGGACTCATTGATGAAGGCTCCAAGCTGAACCTCAATCGCGTCGGCACGAATACGCTTTCCTATTTGCCAAACATGACCGCTGATTTCGCCGCCGCCATCACCGACTGGCGCAATACCAACGGCAGTTTGACCCTCGGCTACGCGCAGCTCGGCTACGCGCCCAAGCACGCGCCGTTTGAAACCGTGGACGAACTTCGCCTCGTGGACGGCGCGGACGCCGACCTGCTCGCCGGCAGCGACCGCAACCGCAACGGCATTCTCGACGCGAGCGAAAAATCCACCGGCAGTCTCAGCGAGCAAACTTCCGGCTTGCTGGAATACCTCACGGTTTACAGTCGTGAGCCGAACTTCCACGCCGACGGCTCCTCGCTGACGAACATCACCGTGGAGGCCGAGCTGCGCTCACTTTTGCGCAGCGCGTTCGGCTCGACGCGCGCCGGACAGATCATGGGAACACTTGGGTTCGGCCAGGGACAGCCACCCACGTATGCGAGCCTGCTGGGATTTTATCTCGCGGCGGAACAGCACGGCGCGCTCAGTTCAACCGACTTCGCGAAAATTTACGACGACGCCACCGTCACCACCAACGCCTTCACCCGAGGCCGCGTGAACGTCACTACCGCCAGCGCCGACGTGCTGACCGCTTTGTTCATGGGCGTGGGCGTAGATCAAAACGCGGCCCAAAGCGCGGCCGAAGACTTGGTGAACTACCGCGAACAGCACGCCGACAATCTCGGCAGCATTTCGTGGATCGTGGATGCGCTGGGCAACAACAACGCGGTCATCGCCGCGCTTGCCAGCCGTGATCTGGTTACGACCAAAAGTTTTCAATTCACCGCCGACATCGCCGCCGTCGGCCCGTTTGGTCGCGGCTACCGGCGGGTGAAATATATTTTCGACATCAGCGAAGGTTCGCCCAAGATCATTTACCGCCAGGATCTCAGCCGGCTCGGCTGGGCGCTCGGTGAGAAGGCGCGGCAAACGTACGTCACGATGGACACCAAATGAACAATGTTTTGAAAGTCAATTTCGCGAAGCGCAAAAAGCTGACCAGCCTGCTCGGCCTGACGTTCGACGGCAGCCGGCTGGAAGGCGTCGTGTTGAAACGCACCAACGGTTCGCTCCAGCAATCGCAGCCGTTCGCCGTCACGCTGTCGCTTGATCCGCTGACCGCCGCGCCGGAACTCGTGGGCCAGGAAATCCGCAACCAGCTCGACGCCGTTGGCGTGCGCGAACGCTTCTGCGTCGTCGGCGTGCCGGTGAAGTGGGCGCTTACGGCGCACACCGAACTGCCCAAGATGGAAGACGCCGACACGGAAAGTCTTTTGCAGATGGAAGCCGAGCGGGGTTTTCCCAGCGATCCGGCCACGTTGCGACTTTCGAATTCCAGCAGCGTGCTGCCGGGCGACAAACAACTGGTGACGATGGCGGGCATTGCCAGCGGCCAGCTCGAAGCGCTCGAACGGGTTTTGGTGGCGGCGAAGTTGAAGCCGGTGAGTTTTGGTTTTGGTCTCACCGCCCTGCAACCGCCGGCGGGATCGCCCGCCGGCGTGCTGGCTTTGGCCGTGGGTGAAAGCCAGGTCTCGCTGCAAATCACGGGCGGCGGCGGCGTGGCCGCGTTACGCGCGCTGGAAGGGGCGATTGAAAATGAAGGCGGCCGCCGCGTGTTGCAGCCCGATCTCGTCGGCCGCGAGGCGCGCATCACGCTTGGTCAACTGCCCGCCGGTCTGCGTGAGAAAGTAAAGCTGGTCCGCATCTTCGGCCCGCGCGACCTGGCGCAGCCGCTCGCCGACGAAATGGAGCTGCGCTTCGAGCCGGCCGGCTTGAAGGTGGAAGTGGTGGCTGCCTATGCGCCGAATGAATTTGGCGTGACCCTGCCGCCGGACGCGTCGCTCTCGGCGGCGTTTAGTCTGGCCGCGCGCTGGCTGACGGGCCAGGCACCGGAGTTTGAATTTCTGCCGCCGAAACCGACCGCGTGGCAGCAGCTCAATAAAAAATATTCGTCCGGCAAACTGCGCAGCGTGGGCGCGCTGGCGGCGGGCGTGGTGCTGCTCATCGGCGGTTTTTTTGCGTATCAACAATTCCAACTGGCGAGCCTGCGTTCCCAGTGGTCGAAGATGTCCGCCGAGGTGCGCGAGCTGGAAAATTTCCAGGCGCAGATCCGGCAGTATCGTCCGTGGTTCGACGATTCGTACCGTAGTCTGAGCATTTTGCGGCAGGTCACGATGGCGTTTCCCGAGGACGGCGTGGTCACGGCCAAGCTGGTGGACATCCGCGAAGGCGGCGTGGTGAGCTGCTCCGGCACGGCGCGCGACAACGCGGCGTTGCTTGGCATGTTGACGCGGCTGCGCGGCGCGGACGGGATCGTGGATTTGAAGGTGGATCAGATTCGCGGCAAGGCTCCGATGCAGTTCACGTTTGATTTCCATTGGAAGAATGGGGGCGGCCAATGAAAATTGAAAATCGCCAAAAAAGTTTAATAGTGGCCGTGGCGGCGGCGGCGGCGTTGCTCGTGGGCAACAGCCTGATCTACGAGCCGTTGTCGCAATGGTGGTCGGCACGCTCCAAGCAGATCGCGCAACTGCGTAAGCAGGTGGATGACGGCAAACGCCTGCAAAATCGCGCGGCAGGCATCCGCAGCCAGTGGGAGCAGATGCGCACCAACACGCTGCCAAACAACACGTCGCTTGCCGAGCAGCAGGTGCTGAAGGCGTTTGACACCTGGTCGCGGGACAGCGGCGCGACCATCACCGGCATCATGCCGCAATGGAAAAGCGACGCGGACGATTACCAGACGTTGAACTGCCGCGTGGAAGCGTCCGGCAACCTGGGAACCCTGAGCCAGTTTTTGTACGATATTGAAAAAGATCCGATGGCGTTGAAACTCGAGTCCGTGGAGTTGAGCGCGCACGACACCGGCGGCCAGCAACTCACGCTCGGCCTCCAGATCAGCGGGCTGGTGCTGAACTCACAAGCGAAGCGATGAATAAAGAAATT
>JANYDP010000090.1 GCA_025363535.1 Verrucomicrobiota bacterium
GGGTGCGCTCCCCCAACCAACGGCCTGGATTCGGCTGAGGGCGGCGCGGCAGCACCCGCCCTACCAAGGCTGGCCGTCGGCCAAGACCTCACACCGCCATTTGCGCCACCGGCTCGCTCCAATCGCTCGGGCCGGCGGAGCCTACCGCATTGGCCTCGATCTGATACACCACCCCCGGAGTCAGACCGGTGAAGAGGTTGCGCGCCGCCGTGGTTTGCACCGACTGCAACACCACGTTCGGGGCGACCGCCGTGGTCACGCGCCAGTTGTAAATCGCGGCCCCCACCAGCGGCGCGGCGATCACGACCAATTCCCCGCTGCGCACCCCGAAACTCACCGTCAAACCGGCGGGCGCGGGCAGCACGCCGATGGGATTGCGCTGCGGTTTTTGAATGGGAAAACCGCTGCTCAACAGCACCGTCAAATCCCCATTGCACGTCACCTGCACGTAACTCGCCAGTTGCCGGAGGAGCGCCACCAGCGCGGCGCGCTGGTCATTCTTAATGGCCGTCAGCGTGATCCCGCCATCGGCGGCATCGGCCATGGCCGTGACGAAGGCCACCTTGGCCGTCGTCACCGCTGCCAGCGTGGGCTTGGGTGTGGTGTAACTCGTGTTGCCCGTCAGCGCCGTCACGATGGTTTCTGTATCAGTGACGAGCTGGGGGTCATTGTCGTTGTTCAGGAACGATACGGATGGTTTCACGATCATACTATTCGGTCTTTCTTTTGTTGATGTTGTTGTTTCTTTGCTCCTTGGCATTACGAACGCCAATACGGACTGTTTAGCAGGACATTTGCCAACGACACCACCAACGTGTCCTTAAGGCAGTTCAACCGCCCGCAGCTTCAAATCAGCCTTATTTTCAGGGATTTATCGCAATTTCAGGTGTGCGACAAAGGTTCATCGTAGTCGGCCAGACACTTTCTGAACCGGCAAAAGTTTTCCCGTAATCGGGAAAATATTTCCCGTCCTGGGAAAAACCTTCCGTGAACTGGGGAAACTTTTGCCTGACTTGGGGAATGCTCTTCCTGACCTGACAAAATGTTTTCCTTAACTCAGGAAAGCCGCCGGGATGACCAAAACCGTTTCCAGCAGTCAAGAAACGGCTACCCCGACCTCGCCGCCGGGCGTCGGTACATATAATAATGCGTCCGCGATCCTGATCCGCTCCTTTCCAAACCTGCCCACGTCCGATCCCTGCCCCGCTGCCGACGGGCAAAGTTCAAAACCCAGACAGCCGTGTCCAACCGACATTAAAAAACGAGACATTGGAGTTGCCCACGTCCGGGGAATGCGTTATCCCTGCCCCGAACCAAGAGGCACAACATGGGATATACGCCAATGGACTGGATCAACCAACCCGGCAGGATCGCCCCCGGCAAAGCCGCGCGTCCGGGCGGCAAACTTTTCCACGAGGCTTTATTGCTCATCCCGGCTGAATTTATGAAAAATAAAAAAGGGGCTGATCGCTTGCGCGAAGCCCCGTGTGGAAGTCATCGTTCGCCTTGCGGCAAGCGGCTTGGCTCCTCCCAACCATTGACACCGCCCGACTGGTTTTGATCCAGCAAATGAACTTAACAGAAAAAATAAAGGGGCTAAAGCTTTCGCTCGCCCCCGTGCAAGAGTTGCGGTTGTTGTCAGGCTCGTCTTTCGACTTACGCTCTCAAGCCGACCGATTCTTGCGAACCGCTGACCCGCAGGTTTTGATCTCGGAAAAGAAATAACCCACCACCTTTTTATGTCAACCAAGGACTACATACTTAAACCCGCTCCCGGCACGTCGCAAAGTTCTTGCGATTGGGCGAACGAACCGTTCTACACAACCGCCGTTGTCATGGGGATTGATATTGGCATCGAAGGAATCGGCGTCTGGCTGCGAAAAGGACGCGATCATGTTTATGGGAGAACATTCCTTTTCAACACGCCAGAAGCCGCACCGTTGAAGGGCCGGCGTTTGTTGCGTGGGGGGCGTCGCTGTCGGCAAAGCGAGCAACATCGAGAAGTCCTGCTTAAACAATTCTGTGCAGAGTTTGATTTGCCGTGGACAGAAATTAGGGATGAGGAAAACGAAGATGGTCCTTTCAAACTTCGCCTTCGCGCCGTGCACTCTAATTTAGCCAGCAAACAGGCTTTGGTTGTTTGCTTACGTCATATCATCAAGCATCGCGGCTACGATTACCACGAAATGGACGGAGGTTCGTTTCCGTGGGGCGACGAATTGAAAGCGGATGTCGCCACTGGTTGGGCAAAGGCGGCGTATTGCTCTCCTGAAGATGCGGCAGAATTTCTCCATGATGTTTCTGACTGCGGATGGAATGACAAACAATTGTCAACATTTCGGAACGCGCTGAACGCCGCCATTGAGCGGCACAAACAAGGCATTGAAGCCGCGCTGGAAAAACATTTCGCTCAACCGAAAAACAATCATCGCATCCCAGCCCGCAAACATAATTTCCCTCGCAGCTTGGTTTGGGAACACATGGAAAAAATCTGCGGCCACCACCCTGACTTTTTTGGTGGCAAAGCGGGATTGTCCGCAGCTTTGCTCAAACTTAAACCGATTCTAAATTATCACCGAAAAAAACCGGGGGCTTTGGCTGAACGAAAGGTGAATCGCTGCCCGGTCGCGATACCTCTCTTTGGCGGTGCTGCTCCGAAGTGTGACCCAAACAGCAACCCGCACATCCGCCGTTTCAAATTGCTGGAATTTCTCACGACTCGTTCCTTTGTGTCAAAGGATGGCACACGGCGTCTTGCCAATGCCGACTTGATGAAATGGCTGTTGGATGAAGTGTTGGCCGAGGACATCCGTGTTGTCGAAGCCAACAAGGTCAAAGGCGGGCAAAAACAGGAACGCCGCAAGTTCGGCGGCTTCCGCGATGAGTTTATCAGCAAATTTGACCCAAGTGGGGAAACTGAATTAGCCAGTGATAAGGTTTCAC
>JANYDP010000102.1 GCA_025363535.1 Verrucomicrobiota bacterium
GAAATTCCAGAAAGTTCAGCGGACGGTTGTCGAGCGCGCTCGGCAGGCGGAAACCGTGCTCGACCAAAACCGTCTTGCGCGAGCGGTCGCCTTCCGACATGCCGCCGATCTGTGAAACGCTGACGTGCGATTCGTCCAACACGAGGAGAAAGTCGTCTGGGAAAAAATCAATGACGGTCGCGGGCCGTGAGCCGGGCGCGCGATTGGCGATGTGCCGGGAATAATTCTCGATGCCCGAGCAGAAGCCCATCTCCTCCATCATTTCCAGATCGTATTCCGTCCGCATTTTGATGCGCTGGGCTTCGAGCAGCTTGCCATGCTTCTCGAAATGCACGATGCGTTCGCGGAGTTCCTCGCGGATGGCCAGCGCGGCGCGTTTCATCTTGTCGCCGGTGGTGACGAACTGCTTTGCCGGAAAAACCATCGTGTTGGCGGGCGTCTCCAGCTTGTCACCCGTGAGTGGATCGAAGCGCGTGATGCGCTCAATTTCCTCGCCGAAGAATTCAATGCGCAAGGCATCCTCGCGACCGGCGGGGCATAGTTCAATCGTATCGCCACGCACGCGAAACTGGCCGCGCTCAAAGGTGATGTCATTGCGGTTGTATTGCAGGTCCACAAGGCGCGAAAGAAATTGCTCCCGCGAAATTGTCTGACCGACGAACACCGGGATGACCATCGCCTCGTAATCGTCCTTGCTGCCCGTGCCGTAGATGCACGACACGCTCGCGACGACGATGACATCGCGGCGGGCGAACAGCGAACTCATCGTGGAAAGTCGCAGCCGTTCGATCTCCTCGTTGATGGCGGAATCTTTCTCGATGAACGTGTCGGTGCGCGGGATGTAGGCCTCGGGCTGGTAGTAATCGAAGTAGCTGACGAAGTATTCGACCGCGTTGTTGGGGAAGAAATTTTTGAACTCCGCGTAAAGCTGCGCCGCGAGCGTCTTGTTGTGCGAGATGACGAGCGTGGGCTTGTTGACGTTCTTGATGACGTTGGCAATCGTGAACGTCTTGCCCGAACCCGTGACCCCAAGCAGCGTCTGATGCCGCGCGCCAGTCAACACGCCCTCGGTCAGCTTCGCAATCGCCTGCGGCTGGTCGCCGGCGGGCTGGTAATCGGAGACAAGTTCAAACATCCGCGTCAAGCTTGGCAGCAAGTGGTGGAGTGGTCAACGCAACCGGCAAGAAGTTGTGCAGTCTTGCTTGGCCGGCACCACTACGGCAGACGCCGCAGACGGAAAAACTCCTGCGGCTTGGTGATGCTGACGGAAACCGAATTCGTCGCTCCGGTGGCGTTGACCGTGGAGTTGGTTTGCCATGTGATCAGGTTCGTGGAACTGAGCAGGTAAAAGGATGCGACGGGATCGGACGTGAACGTCATCAGCAATTGCGTCCCTAATGGATTCAACGCAATCGAAGTGAAGACCGGGGTGACGCCGATGTTCGCCCTGGCCACATGCGCGGCCAGCTTTCCGCCCGCCTTGGTGAAATTGCCTCCCACATACAAGTCCGTGCCCGACATCAGCAGAGCATAGACCACGCTGTCCAACCCCAACCCCAAGGCCGACCACGCGCTGCCGTTCCATTTTGCGATCTGACTCGCGCCGCTGCCGCCCGCCAAGGTGAAATCACCGCCCACATACAAATCGCCGCCCTTCAGCGCCAACGCATAGACAGTTCCATTCACCCCCGGCCCCAAGGCCGCCCACGAGCTGCCATTCCATTTCGCCACATGATTCGCACTGTTGCCGTCCGCCGTGGTGAAAGCACCTCCCGCATACACGTCGCTGCCCGACACTGCCACCGAATAGGTCGTGGCGTTGAACCCCGCGCCCAAATTAGTCCAAGTGTTGCCATTCCATTTCGCCACCCGGTTGACGGTGAGGACGCCCGAGGTGAGAAACTCGCCCACCGCATACACGTCGCCGCCCGAAACCGCCAGCGCGCGAACCGGGTTGGCGAATCCCGGCCCCAAGGCCGACCAGATGCTGCCGTTCCATTTCGCCACCCGATTTGCGGTATTGCCGCCCGCCTTGAGGAAAATGCCGCCCGCGTAAAGGTCGCTGCCGGACATCACCAAGGCATAGACCACGTTGTTGACGCCGCCGCCCAAGTCCGACCACGCGGTCCCATTCCACAGCGCGACATTCGTGGCTATGTTTCCGCCCGCCCTGGTGAAATTGCCGCCCACATAAACGTTGCTGCCCGAGACCGCCACCGCATTGACCAGGCCGTTCAATCCTAAGCCGAGGGGCGACCAGTCGCTGCCATTCCATTTTGCAACGTAATTGGCGTTACTCAATCCAGCGGTCGTGAAAGAACCTCCCACATAAAGATCGCTGCCCGACACTGCGAGCGCGTTGACCACACTGTTCAACGCGGCCAGCTGCAAAGCCGACCATCCCGTGGTGGGATTCCATTTCGCGACGTTATTCGCGTCGTTGCCGCCCGCAAGGGCGAAAGCGCCGCCCACATACAGATCACTGCCTGAAACCGCCAGCGACAAGACATCAAAGTCCAACAACGCCCCCTGACCTAAGCCCAATCCCAAGGCCGACCAGGAACTTCCATTCCACTTTGCCACGTTCGTAATGCTGATGCCGCCCGCCGTGCGGAACCCGCCGCCCACATAGAGGTCGGTGCCCAACACCGCCAGCGAGCTGACGAAATAGCCCACGCCCGAACCCAGAGCCGACCACGAACTGCCGTTCCATTTCGCCACCCGGGTCGCGCCAATGCTCCCTGCATTGGTAAACTCGCCGCCCACATATAGGTTCGCGCCGGAGACTGCCAGCGCACCGACGTAATCAAAGCCCGCTCCTTTCCCAACTCCAGATCCCACAGAAGACCAGGCACTGCCGTTCCATTTCGCAACGTTGGTCGCGCTGACGCTGCCCGCAGTCGTAAATCCACCCCCGACATACAGGTCGGTGCCTGAGACGGCCAGCGCAGCGACCCCCTGATTATTCAAACCTGAATCCAAGGCTGACCAAGCGCTGCCGTTCCATTTCGCGATATTGCTCGCGCTGATGCCACCCGCCGTGGAGAAAAAACCTCCCACATACAAATCACTGCCCGACACCGCCAGCGCTTCAACCAGACCGTTGATCCCCGACCCCAGAGCCGACCAGGTGCTGCCGTTCCATTTTGCAATGTTGGTCGCACTGATGCCGCCGGCGGTCGCGAATTCGCCGGCCACATAAAGGTCGGTGCCAGACACCGCCAGCTCCGTGACCACCGGAAAGCTCACGCCGCCCACTCCTGATCCCAGCGCCGCCCACGCGGTGCCGTTCCATTTCGCCACGTAATTCGCGCTGTTGCCGCCCGCCCTGGTGAAATATCCGCCGACAAAGAGATTGCCGGAACCATCCACGACCATTGTATGAATGTAATTGTTGGCCCCGGAGATCCCGTCCAGACTGAACCAATCCGCGTCGCTGAACGTGGGGTCAATCCGCACCGGGTAGAGGGCTGCCGCATCTTCCACCAAGACTGTCAGCCGCGCTTGAGTGGTCACTTCCAATCGCGCCGTCAGCGTTTTGCCGGCGGCATCCACCACATGCAAGCGGTTGTAGGCAATCTTGCGTCCTGAACTGTCGAGCACCAGCCGCGCGCCGTGTGCCAGCGCCTCGGCCTTTGCTCCCGTCACGTCCAGTTCCACGCGCAACGTGCCGACACCGTCAGGCCGCTGCGTCACTACAAAATCTTGCCGGATGCCGTCCACACTCACGGAGTATTCCTCGGTCAAACCGGGGCGTTCGCAACGGGCGAGCTTGTCGGCCACGGTCACGACACTTTGCGACGGCAAGGTTGTCAACGCATCTTCACGGCCAACGGCGCGTGCGATCACGCGGAACTTCTCACCGGTCTGCGGCGCGGCGGTCGAGACCAGCCACAACCCTTCGCGCGTGACTTGGCCTTCCAGTTTCTGAAACACACACCGCAGACGCGCGCCTTCCGGCGTCGGCACTACGGACAGACCGTCGCCTTTGTATTGCGCGCCGACTTTCGCGCCCAACTCAGACGAAGGAATGGGTGCGGCAGATTGGCCGGGGGACTCTGCGTGCGAAGCGGTTGTCATCACAGCCAGCCACAGGGCGCTGGCAACAAGGAGGCGAAGAGCGATGGTTGGTTTCATGGCGTGGCGACTTGGCGGTTTACCTGATCGAATGCAAGTCAAGTTCAGGATTGGTTAAACAATGCGTCTTGCCCGAGGAATTTCAACAACAATCCCGATAGGGGTCGCGTTCAAACTTGCTGGTTGCCTCCCTTTCTTGTAAGGTTTCGCTATGAAAATGTCCAAGGGCCAGTTTTCCAACTCTCACCAGAAACGCCGTCGGGCCGGGCATGTTCTTTCTCAAAAGCCTGGTCGTTGGCTGCGCTGGCTGATGACCTTCGCGCTTTGCGGAATCGTCTCCACCAATGCGGCGACAATCCGGGATGATCGCCCCGACAGCGCCTACCGCAATCTGGCCAACAGTTCCGATTACCAAAGCGTGGGAATATTTGTGAATGCGGATGGCTATACCGGCTGCGGCATCTTGATCGCGCCGGACTGGGTGTTGACGGCCGCACATTTGTTCCTCAGCGCCGGTTCAGGCTCGTTCAGCATCAACGGCGACACCTACAATTCTAGTCAATTGATCATCCATCCCGACTGGCACAGCGCCAATATTCTGGCTGGCTCCGATTTCGGGCTGGTGCATTTGAATACCGCCGTTTCCGGCATCACCCAGGCGACGCTTTACACCGGCGCGGCGGAATCCGGACAGGTGGGCACCTTCGTCGGCTACGGTTTGACCGGCACGGGTTTGACCGGCTACACCACGCTCGACTATGGAAAGCGCGCCTTTCAAAACGTGATGGATGGCGATTTTGGCAGTCCGGCTCTGGTGCTGGGGGCCGATTTCGACAGTCCATGTAACGCGACGAAAAATCAGTTTGGCTCGGCCACCCCGCTGAACCTCGAGGGCTGCGTTGCCCCCGGTGACAGCGGTGGCGGCGTGTTCAGCACCTTCAACGGCCAGTCGTACTTGGTGGGCGTGGTCTCGGCCGTGGTATCCACGGATGGCAACTCCAACGCCAATTACGGCGACATGAGCGCCTGGGGCCGGGTGTCGGCCTTTGATTCATGGATCGGCGGCTACGTGCCCAGTGCGGTTCCAGAACCTTCCCCGGCGGCGCTCGCAACGTTGAGCGGCCTGATTTTTTTCGCGCGCCGAAAGCGTACCAGATCCAATTAGCCCGGACGTGCCGCGTTCTTTTTGGCTTTCGTTCCTTCTCCCGGACTTTGATATTCACGCCATGCGAAACCCCATCATCGCCGCCCTCGACGTGCCGGACGCCGGGGCCGCGCTTAAACTTGCAACGGAAATCGCGCCCTTTGTCGGCGCGTTCAAGATCGGCGGCGAACTCTTCACCGCCGCCGGGCCGGACATCGTCCGCCGCGTGCGCGCCACGGGAGCGGCCGTCTTCTTGGATCTCAAATTTCACGACATCCCCAACACCGTCGCCAAGGCCGTGGCGTCCGCCGTGAGGCTTGATGTGCAGATGCTCACCCTTCACACCAGTGGCGGCGCGGAGATGATGCGCGCGGCGGAGAAGTCCGCCCAAGACACAGCGAAATCCCTTGGCCTGCCAGCCCCGCTAGTCCTCGGCGTGACCGTGCTGACCAGTTCCAACCATGAGACCCTCGCGGAAATTGGCTGTGAGCCGGATTCGGAAAAACAGGTTTTGCGCCTCGCACAACTTGCGATGAAGGCGGGTTTGCGCGGACTGGTCTGCTCGCCGCTGGAAATTTCCGCGCTGCGAAAAATTTTACCACCGCACATCCAACTCGTGACGCCCGGCATCCGCACCGGCGCGGAAAAGGCCGACGACCAGAAGCGCACGCTCACGCCGCGTGAAGCCATGCAGGCGGGCGCAAGCTGGCTTGTGGTGGGCCGGCCAATTTACGCGGCGGCGAATCCACGCTTGGCGGCGGAGAAAATTTTAGAATCCCTGGGTTAGAACAAAATTGAACAACAAAGAAACCAAGGAACAAAGACCGCCCAGCTTGGTTGTTTTGTTACTTGGTTGTTAAAACTATGAAAACCATCACCGTCGTCGCCACCTTCCAAGCCAAACCGGGCCAGGAAGCTGAATTAAAAAACCCCTTGGTCAGCCTTGTTGCACCCACGCGCCAAGAAGCGGGCTGCATCAACTACGACCTGCATCAATCGCCTGAAGACCCGGCGAAGTTTTTGTTCCATGAAAACTGGGCGAGCCAGGCGCAGCTCGACGCGCATCTGGCCAACGCGCAGATCCAGGCGCTCCTGCCACGCGTGGGCGAACTCTGCACGGGGTTTCCCGACATCGTGGTCTGGGAAAAGATTGGCTGACACCGGTGGAAGTTTTGAGGTCAACTCAGAATTTCTAAAATCAGTGGCGCAGGCTGCTTTGACTTGGAAGAAATTTCAAAGGCGGTTTTGAGCCGGACCAGCGCCGCTTTGGCCTGTGCCTGGTCTGCGGCGTGAATCCGTGCCAGCACAGAATTCTTTTCCACCCGCTCGCCGGGTTTGGCCATCTGATCAACACCCACGTCAAAGTTGATGGCCGATTCTTTCGTCAACCGCCCGCCGCCAATGTCGCGGATGACTTCGCCGATGATGCGCGCGTCGCACCTGGAAACAAAACCAGCCACCGGTGATTCTAATTTCATGACCACCGGTGCGGTGTGATCGAGCGCAAGCTTCCGGTTGAAGGCTTTCAAATCCACGCCCTGGGCCGCGAGCATTTCATCCCACTTCCGGCGCGGTGCGCCGGAGTCCAAACAATCTTCCGCCGACTTGTGCGCGGCGGCGAGAGATCTGGATTTGCCCGTCTGCACGAGCAGATGCGCGGCGAAGGTGATGACGAGTTGACGAAGGTCGGTAGGGACGCGTTCCATTGCGTCCCCATCTGGACGCAAGGTTTGGGACGCGGTGGAACGCGTCCCTACCAACGACTCAAGACACGCGACGCTCTCCTTCACTTCCAGCCAGTTGCCGGCGGCGCGTCCCAGCGGGGTGTTCATGTCCGTCAAGATCGCGCGGGTGTTCACGCCGCATTCGTTGCCGAGCGCGACCATCGCTTTGGCCAGCTTGCGCGCGTCGGCTTTTGTCTGCATGAACGCGGCACAGCCAAACTTTACGTCGAGGACGAGTGCGTCCAAGCCCTCGGCGAGCTTCTTGGAAAGAATCGAAGCGGTGATGAGTTGGATGCTCGGCACGGTGCCGCTCGCGTCGCGCAACGCGTAAAGCTTTTTGTCCGCCGGCACCATGCGGTCGGTCTGGCCACAGATGACGCAGCCAACTTTCTGAACTTGCTCAATGATTTTTTTTGCCGGCAGCAGCGTCTTGAATCCGGGAATGGAATCCAGCTTGTCCAGCGTGCCACCGGTGATGCCGAGGCCGCGACCGGAAATCATCGGCACGCGAAAACCAAGGCACGCGAGCAGCGGCGCGAGCGGCAGCGAAACCTTGTCGCCGATGCCGCCGGTGGAATGTTTGTCCACCAGCGGGCGCTGGTCCTTGGGAAATTTCAGTACGTCGCCGGAATCGCGCATGGCCAGCGTGAACGCGGTGGTCTCGGCGGTGTCGAGGCCGCGAAAATAAATGGCCATGAGCAGCGCGGCCATCTGGTAGTCGGGGATTTTTCCGGCGGTGAATGCGCGGATGAATTCCTGGATCTGCGCCGGCGAGAGAATCTTTCCTTCGCGCTTCGCTTCGATGAGGGAGAGGAAATTCATCTATTGCAACCACGCTCAGGCTGAAGGTAAATAGCGCAGGTGATTAAAGTTAATCGCGGCGACACCTGCTTTCTGTAGATAGCCCGCAAGCGGCAGATCAACTGTAAGAACGCAAACATCCTTCGTCGCGAGACGGCCGATGGCTGCGTCTGTCAGTCCAAAACGGAGGAACGCATCCGATCGCGAGAGAACTTTTGCTGACTCAATTCTCTCGTCCAGGACTTCAATTAAAGCGATGAGCTGCTGGGTAACTTGCTGGCGAAATCCGCTTTTAATTTTGTCCGCATGGTTGGAAACTTCAGCCAGAATATGGGGCGTCGTGATCAGCTTTTGGAATCTGCCGATATAGGTGCGAAGCAAATAGAAATCCGCCGCATCGAATCCTTGGTTGGCTGTTATTTTAATTTGGCTGGTCAATTTTGGATCAAGGCTCCCAACGAGCAACAGAAGCAGCACATTCGTATCAATCAACAGCCCTTTGTAGTGTGAGTTGCCCATCTCGCTGTAGACGGTTTTAAGCTCAATCAAGCTTGCGGATTCTCATGGAAATCACTTTGCCAGTTTGTGCATCCACCTTGAAAACCTTGTACTTTCTGGCAGGTGACGGGCCAAACAAATGGACTAATTGCTTGTTAAGCTGCTTCGCTTGCGCCGTTTGAGTTTCATATCCCAAAGTAATCAGCCAATGATTCTCGTCGTCTGAAAACTCAACCTCTTCTAAAGCCACGTCGGAGATTTGCGCGTCCGGAAACAAGTCGTTGAAATACTTCAAAGCGAGCCTGGCGGCTTGTTTGGTATCTAATTTTTTGGCCGAAGTCTGCGGGTGCTTTAATTCTGCGGTTGCCATGCCTTGACTTTACTTTGCAAGTGGCATTTAGCAAATGCCTTTTCACCCCACGAATTTCTTCGCAATCACGCTCGCGTTGTGGCCACCGAAGCCGAAGGAGTTGTTCACGATGGCGTTGACCTTCATCGAACGCGCGGTGTTCGGCACGTAGTCGAGGTCGCACGCCGGATCGGGGTTTTGCAGATTGATCGTCGGCGGAACGGTGTCGGTCTGGATGGCCTTGGCGCAGACGATCATTTCCACCGCGCCAGCCGCGCCGAGCATGTGGCCGGTCGCGCCTTTGGTGGAGCTGACCGCAAGCTTGCGGGCGTGGTCGTCGAAAACAGATTTGATGGCGGTGGTTTCCGCGATGTCGCCCTGCGGCGTGGAGGTGCCGTGAGCGTTGATGTAGGAGATGTCGCCGGGATTCAGGCCACTGTGGCGCAAGGCCACTTTCATGCAGCGGGCCGCGCCTTCGCCGCCGGGAGAAGGAGCGGTGAGATGGTGGGCGTCGGCGGTGTTGCCGTAACCGGTCAGCTCGCAATAAATCCGCGCGCCACGCGCCTTGGCGTGTTCAAGCTCCTCCAAGACCAGCACGCCCGCGCCTTCGCCCATAACGAAGCCGTCACGCTCCTTGTCGAACGGACGTGAGGCGGTCTTGGGATCATCATTGCGCGTGCTCATGGCTTTCATCGCGCAGAATCCGCCGATGCCGATGGGAATGATGGTGGCTTCCGCGCCGCCGGCAAACATCACGTTCGCGTCGCCCATCTTGATGGTGCGCCAGGCTTCGCCCAAGGCGTGCGTGGCAGTGGCGCAGGCGGAACAGGTGGCGTAGTTGGGGCCGCGTAAATTGTTGTACATCGAGAACAGGCCGGAGGCCATGTTGCCGATGAGCATCGGGATGGTGAACGGCGAGATGCGACCGGGGCCGCGTTCCAGCAGGGTCTTGACCTGTTCCGTCGTGGTCTCCAGTCCCCCTATGCCCGAGCCGAGGAGGACGCCGATTTCGTCACAGTTCTCCTTGCTCAGATCCAAGCCCGAATCCAGCAGCGCCTGATGACCGGCGAAAATTCCAAACTGGGAATAGCGGTCGGTGCGGCGGATTTCCTTGGGCGAGGGAAAGGCCGGGAGCGGATCAAAGTTCCGCACTTCGCCGGCGATCTGGGTGTCGAACGCGGCGGCATCGAAGTGGGTGATGCGGTCAATGCCACACTGACCGGCCAGAAGATTTTGCCAGAAGGTGGCGACTTCATTGCCAATCGGGGTGACGGCACCGAGGCCGGTGATGACGACTCTGCGTTCGGTCCAGTGGGCGGGCATAAATTAAAAAAGGGGCAGCTCTAGCTGACGCCAGTTCAAGCTGCCCCGAAAGTTCGCCGCCAGTTACTTCTGCTGCGTTTCTTCGACGTATTTGATGACATCGCCGACGCTTTGCAGCTTCTCGGCCTGTTCGTCGGGGATTTCGTTGCCGAATTCCTCTTCGAGCGCCATGACCAACTCGACGGTGTCGAGCGAATCCGCGCCGAGGTCTTCGATGAACTTGGCGTCCGGCGTCACCTGGTCCGCGTTCACGCCCAACTGTTCGACGATGATGTCTTTGACTCGCTGTTCGATTGTTTTTTCTGACATGTTTTTCTCCGGGTTTCGGTTAATTGCTGTGTGTCTATGCGACGATTCAAAAAGCGTCAAGCCTCGAATCGAAATTTTTTGCCGCGCGCCGCTGGTTCTTCGGAATCACATCACCATGCCACCGTCCACCGCCAACACCTGGCCGGTGATGTAACGCGCCGCCGGACTGGCAAGGAATAAAGCCGCGTGCGCGATGTCTTCGGCCTGTCCCAGTGTGTTCAAAGGAATTTTCTTTAGCAACTCCGCTTTCATCTCCGCGCTCAAGGCCGCCGTCATATCCGTCTCGATGAAGCCCGGCGCGAGCGCGTTGGCCGTGATGCCGCGCGACGCCAACTCGCGCGCGACGGACTGCGTGAAGCCGATCAGGCCGGCTTTGCTCGCGGCGTAGTTGGCCTGTCCGGCGTTGCCGATCAAGCCGATGACCGAAGCGAGATTGATGATGCGCCCGGATCGCTGCTTGAGAAAAGTTCGAGTGAAGGCTTTCGTAAAAAGAAAGGCTCCCTTCAGATTTGTGTCCAGCACGGTATCCCAGTCCGCGTCGCTCATCCGCATGAGCAGCCCGTCGCGGGTGACGCCAGCGTTATTCACGAGAATGTCCACGCGGCCGGTTTCGGCCAGGATTTTTTCAGCGGCGGCGGCGACGGCGGCGGAATCCGAGACATCCACCGCGTGCGCCCAGGCTCGACGGCCCAGCGCGCGGACTTCGGCGGCGACCTTGTCGGAATTTTCCTGGGTGCGCGAGACGCAGACGACGTCCGCGCCCTCGGCGGCGAATTTCAACGCAATGGCGCGGCCGATACCGCGCCCCGCGCCGGTGACCACGGCGACTTGATTAGCTAATTGGCTCATGCGGGGAATGGTTTAACCACGAAACACACGAAACACACGAAAAAATTGCGGTGAGAACCTGGGCGGCGCAGGGTTTCAGTTTATGATTAAGCGTTTGCCAGAGTTGATGCCCGCCGATCACTCCGCCGACACCTGGACTTGAATCGGCGACTGCACACCCTGGGCAAATTCATCCACAAACTTTTTCCATCCCTCAGCCGTCGTGGCCGGACCGTATTTCTCCCAGCCAAAACCCGCCCAGTAAGACGAGACATTGTCCGCCGGTAGTTTCGCGATGACGAGCTGATTCAATTTGTCCTCCGTTGATTTCTCGACGAGTTTCGGATCCAGCACGATGGCCACGCCCTGATTGCCGGGCAGATGCTCCAGCTTTTCCCAACTGATCAACCAGCCGTGTTCGGCGTTAAATTCCTTCTGTTCGCCCGCCACCTTCTTCAAGCCGATCGCCGTCGTGAGCGTCATAGGTTTGCCCGGACGGGTGAAAGATTGATAACGGCTCTGGAAGTGGTCGAGGTTTTGCCCGGCGTCGAGGGAGACGCGTTTGACTTCCGAGACGCTGGTGCCGTTGACGTCAAACGGCGCGTAGTCCAATTCAAACAGCACGCGAATCGGCCCGTTGGCCAGCACGCGGGACTGGACAAAGTTGCGCGAAGTCCACAGCCGATCCGCCGCCCACAGACCGTTGCCACCGCAGCCACGACTTTGCCCGGCGGAATAATCGTCGCAGCCCTCGCCGGTATCCGCGTGGTAATTGTCGGACATGTACCAGCCATCAATCACCATCTGCGGCACACGCTTGGACCAGATGTCAATCGTGCTGCTGGACAACGGTTCGCCCTTCCACGTCTCCAGTGCCGCGCCGTAGGTGCGATGCGCAATGCAGTCGTTCTCCCACGCAAAATCATCGAAGCGTTCGCGGACAAAACGGCCATGCGCCTTGAAATCTTCCTTCTTGAATTCGTGCTTCTTGCCAACCACCACGGTGAAAGTTTTCTTTTCGTTCGGCGCGAAGTTGCTCTGGAAAATCACCGTGTCCGCCTCGTGGTAATCATCGTAGTTAGTATCCACGGCCTGGCAGAGTAGTTCCTTTCCCGCCGCATCCTTGACGTGGATTTTTTCCAGGTTGGATTCGCCAAGCGGCGCGAGGTCTTTCGCCGAAAGTTCAATCGTCTGGCTGGCACGGACGAGCGGGAGCGGATTGACGGCGGTGACGGTCAGTTGCGTGGCGGCGAGGCAGACGGACGGCAGCAACGCGAACGCGGCGAGCGAAAGGGTTTGGATTTTCATCGGGGAAAACTTTCCGCTTTTCTGGCGGGTGCTGTCAAGCTTGGGGGCGTGTAGTGTCGGCGCTGCGCGCCGACTGGTCGAGCCACAGGCTCGACGCTACATCACTTCACCATCGGCTTCATTGTCAGCGGATCGCGCAGCGGCTGGTCGGTGATTTTTCCACCAACTTCCTCCAGCTTCACAGGATGATTCGGATGCCCGAGCAGAATTTCCTCCTTGTTGCCTACAACGAGGATCGCAAGTTTCTCCAACGTCAGATATTTCTTCGCCACGCGTTGCACGTCCTCGACAGTGACGGCGGCAATCTTCGTGCGATAATTTTTCCAATACTGCGGATCGGTGGCGTAACGCCCGGTGAATTCCTCCGACGCCAGCACACCAGCCACCTGCGCCTTGGTTGCGAAGTTGCGCGGGAAGCGTTCGATGTAGGCGCGCTTGGCAATGTTCAACTCGCCGTCGGTCACAGGCGCGTCTTTGATTTTCTTCAACTCCTCCAGCACGATGGACGCGGCGTAGGCCACGGTGCGGGACTTGGACTGGAAGAGAGCGGTGAACGTCAGCGGAAAATAAACCCCGCCGGAACAACGCGAGCCGGCGGAATACGCCAGACCTTCGTCGGAGCGGACGCGGTTCAAAATGCGCGAGGTGAAACCCCCGCCGCCGAGGATGTCGTTCATGATCGTCACGGCATAGAAGTCCGGGTTATCGCGCTGGATGCCGGGCAGGAACATGGAGACACGGCCCTGGTTCACGTCGGGTTTGTTGACGAGATAAATGCCGGGCGCACAGAACGTGGTGTTGGTGGGAATGCGTGGCGAACCGCCGCCGCTGTGGATGCCGGGGAAAATTTTTTCCAGCTTCGCGATCATTTCCGCGCGGTCGAAATCACCGCTGACGGCGATGACGAAGCTCTCCGGCAGAAACCAGCGATGATGAAAGGAAGCAATGTCGTCGCGCGTGATGCCTTCCACGGACGCGGCGGTGGAGTGATGGTTCATCCAAAAGTTTTCACCAAAGGCCAGCATCACCTTCTCGCGCGCCTCGATGCCGGCGGAGTCGTCGTTGCGCTGCTTCATTTCCTGAAGCATCTGCTCTTTGCGCAGCTTGATTTTATCTTCCTGGAAGCCCGGCGCATAAATGACATCGCGCAAAATGCCCAAGCCTTCGTCGAGGTCTTTGGAAAGCAGGTTCAAGCTCACGTCGCCTTGCGTGTCGCCAATATCTGCGCCCAGATCAGCGGCAAGAAACGCGAGGCGTTCCTCCATCTGCTCGGCGGTGTTCGTGCCCGCGCCACCATGCGCGAGCAGCCAGCCGGTGAGTTCGGCGAGACCTTCCTTGCCGGCGGGTTCGAGATATTGCCCGGTGCGGACATAGACCGCGATGTTCACCAGCGGCAGCGTGCGATCAGGCACGACGTAGGCAACCGGGCCGGCCTTAAGTTGCACGCGATAGTCCGCCGCGTTCGGCGGCTCGTAGTTCATTGGCGGAAAGACAAGCTTTTCCGGGCGGGCAGGAATGGAAATATTCTGCGCATTCGTATTCGCTACGTTCGCGAGCAAGACGGCCGACAAGGCGGTTGCGATAATTTGCCGCAAGGTTTTGGAGTGCGGCAGTCCTCTGCCGCTTTCGCATTGGTGTGGCGTTCTGAAGCGCCAGAGGACTGGCGCACTCCAAGACGCTGACGCGACAATTGAAACCTCCACTTTTTTGTTCTGTAAAAATACTTTATTCATGGCTTTGCCTCCTCCTTCGCCACGCCCGGTTTGCGCGTGTAAGTCGCCACGGCACGATTTTCTTTCGTGAAGTATTGATTCGCCACCCGCTTCACGTCGGCGGCGGTGACGGCCTGGATTTTGCCGGCGAAGTTGTCGAACTCGTGCCAGTCGCCGTTGCCGTCGTATTGCACCAGGCCCATCATGATGCCCATGTTGTTCTCCAGCTTGCGATATTCGGCGGCGGCAAAATTATTCTTCACCTTCTGCAATTCCTCGGCGGGCAC
>JANYDP010000333.1 GCA_025363535.1 Verrucomicrobiota bacterium
AATTTTCAAGCGTGCCAATAAACGCCAGAGCACCACGCTGCTGAGCGTTTGCAGCACGATATTCACACCGTGGTAGCCGCCGGGATTATTCCCCCACGTCAGCCACTGAAGCCACAGGGCGAAGGTCGAAAGCGGAAAATCAGTTTGAAACCAGATGGTACGCGGGCTGAGAACTTTGTTTACCAGGGGATTGTCCAGCTCGATCAACCGTTGATCGTCCATCAAAAAGCTTCCCGGCAACAGCGGGCTGTAGCAAATGAGCACCAGGATGAAAATCAAAGCGACTCGCGAGGCCGGGCCAAACATATTTCCCGCCGCAGCATAAATATTTCTTGTCCCAGTTTGGAATTGCTGGACGGCAACAGGAATAGGAGACGGATTGAAAACAGAAGCCCCTGCTTCAACCACGGACGCTGTTACTTTTTTTGGTTGGTCCATTTGGGACTTCAAAAATTGGGATGCCGGGATTCAGTCTATGTTGGCCAGAGCTGACCAACCATCTGCCCTTTGGGGCAGTTCGGCGGGCGGGGGCGATCAGCACCAAATGAGATAAGCCTTCTTGAAAAAAGAATTTCCGACAGTCAGCCGCCTAGGATACGGGAGCCTTGGGAGACGGATTTCACGCATCAGGCCATGCGTAAATCTCAGACAACCATCACGTCAACCTTGGGCCTTCGAGATGCCACCAACTCCAAACTGGGTGGGCGGGAGCACTGATGGGCTGAAGACTCCGGCTTCTTCCGTAAGCCGGGTTAGTTCGGCCACTGATTGCACTTTAAGCTTCCTCGTGAGGTTCGTCCGATGAAGTTTCACGGTGCGCAAGTTGATGTTGAGGTCGGCGGCAATTTCCTTGTTCATCCGGCCCCGCACCACATGGCCCAGCACCTCCCGCTCGCGCGCGCTCAATTCGCCAAAGGTGCGCTCCAGTTGGCGCCGCCGTTCGCGTTGCTGCTGCTCCCCGGCGTTTCGCTTCAGCGCGCGTTCCACCGCCGCAAACAAATCCTCTTTGGGCGCAAGCTTCGTCAAGAAATCCTCCGCCCCATGGCGCATGGCGCGGACCGTCGTCGGTATGTCACCCCGACCGGTCATGAAAACCACTGGCAACGGGTTTGCGGTTTTCCGCAGAACCTCTTGCAATTCCAACCCATCAAATCCGGGCATTTGCAAATCAGCCAGCACGCAGCCCGGCGCTTCCTGATTTGCCCGTTCAAGAAAATTCTTGGCCGAGTCGAACGTCTGCACACGGTGGCCAGCCACCCGCAGCAAACGGGACACGGACTTCAAAAATGAAGCGTCATCATCCACGATGAAAATCGTGGCGGATAGGTCTGAGTCGTGAGTGGGTAGGCTCATGGTGTTCTCTCAAGCTTCAACGGTTGGCAGCGTGAACGTGAAGGTGGCGCCCCGCCCGGAATTGTTCTCACCCCGGATTTTTCCGCCGTGCGCCCCGATGATGGTCTGTGAAATGGCCAACCCCATGCCCAGGCCCTGAGGTTTGGTGGTGAAGAACGATTCAAAAATCCGGGTGGTCGCCTCGGGCGTGAGCCCGGCGCCACGGTCACTTACCGAGACCTCGACGCTGCCCTCCGTTCCTTTCCGCGCACGCACCACCAATAGCCGGTCATCAACGGAGCAAGCGCTCATGGCGTCCATGCCGTTGAGGATAAGATTCAACAAAACCTGTTGTAGATGCACTCGATCACCGATCACCGCCGGGAGGTGCGCCGGCATTTCCACCGCCAGCGTTACCCGTCGCGCCAGCGCATCATGGCGTGCCACAGCCTGGGTATCCTCCACTAATTCATATAAGTCGAGCCGGACTGAATCCAGATTCCTGCGCTTTAACAAAGCCCGCATCCGGCCAATCACTTCTCCGGCCCGCTGATCATCCTTGCGAATGTCCGCGAGGATCTCCCGCACTTCTTTCAAATCCGGCTGATCATGTTGCAGGAACATTTCCGCCGCTTCAGTATTGCGCAGGATCGCGCCCAGCGGCTGGTTTAGCTCGTGGGTCAGCGCCGATGCCAGTTGTCCCAAGGTGGTCACGCGTGTCACATGGGCCAGTTCCATCCGCTGCTGCTGAATCTGCTGCTCGGCACTTCGCCGCCGCGTCCGCTGCGCCAGCAACGCCGCGATGGTGGCAGCCTGGGCCAGCAAAATCAGGAGTGCGGACAGGATGAGGCTCCGATGCTCCTCCCACAACGAACGGGGGCGGTAGCGGATGGAGGCATTTGCCGGCAGGCGGTTTGGCTTGATCCCCCAGCGCTGGAGCGCCCGCCAATCAAACATGGGCGTTCCATTCTTGCGCACTTCGATGGCTTCCGATCTGGCGACGGGTTCTGCTGTAAACGCCTTTAGCGCCAAACGGCCCGCACTGGTTCCCAGGCTTTCAAAATCCACGACGTCGCCACCCAGAACACCGCTGCCGATCAAGCCGGCGCTCAACGTATAAATCGGTGCGCTGGCCGAAGCGGCCAGCATTTGCCCAACTTGGGAGGTGTAAAATTGCTGGCCCGACACGTCCCGCTGCACGGTGCTGAGCAACACCACGGTGTCTCCGGGCAGCAAGGCCACATCCCGCCGCACTTCCGCAATCGGGCGGTTGGTCCAATACTCAAAATCAATGTTGTCCAACGAATGATCCACGGCCTCAATCCGGGCCAGGGTTAAGCGATCCATTTTAGAAACCCCGCCAATCACCACCAACCGTCGCGTAGTCGGTTGCAGGTGAAAGATAAGCTTGATCGTGCCTTCAACATCGAAGTGTTGGACGATTCCGGCCACCCGGCGGCCCGCCAGTTCAGGCGGCAAATCCAATTCATTGACCGCCACGAAGACGACCGGAAGATTCGAAACCACCGTCGCCGTCAATTCCCCGACCAGGCCAAAATCCCGGGCCATGAAAGCAATCACCAGATCAAGTTTTTTCTCGGCGTACTTTTTTTCCAGGTAATCCTTGAACACCACATATTGGCCCGCGTCCGAAAATCGCCCGGCGTCGAGATTTTCAGCGAAGAACTCGATTTGATTTGTGCCACCCTTCAGCATCTCGGCCCGAACCGCCTGCTCCATCATCGCGTTTCCCGGCAAATCCCGCGCCTCACTGAACATCAATAACACCCTCTTTGTCGGCTGCACTTCCGCACCTTTTAATTCCTGCGCCACCCCGTCCTGAATTAAAAAAACCAAGGAGACCAGCAGTGAAACCAGCCGGAAAATGCTGAAGCAATCGCGCTTCAATCCGGGGGGAAAGCATCTTGGCAGAATCAATCGGTTCCAAATCAACGCGCGGGGCATCGGCAAGGTCTAGCAAAAATCCGGCGAGCCATCAATACATTCAAAAAAGCCGGCCGACAACATGCCAGCAATTTTGACCAACATTGCCCGGGCGGCACTCGAATAATCAAGGCGACGGCAAGCGCTGCCAAAACTAAATTTCAATCTGCATGCCGAGTTCAATGACTCGGTTGGGCGGGATGCGGTAGAAGGAGTTGGCCGATTGCGCGTTGCGGGACATGACTGCGAACAGCCATTGCCGCCAGAGCGACATGCGCTTGGATTTGGCGAGCGCCACCGCCTCGCGGCTCAGAAAAAATGTCGTGTTGTGCAGATTAAAAGGCGCACCATCAATCGGCGCGGCGGCCAGGAGTTCGGGGACGTTCGGCTCTTCCATGAAACCGTAGTGCGCGATGATGCGTTGGAACCCGGAGCCGAGTTTTTCGACCTGATAGCGCTGGGCCGGGTTCACCTGCGGCACCTCCTCGGTGACGAGCGTGAGCAAGAGGTTGCGCTGGTGCAGAATTTTGTTGTGCTTGAGATTGTGCAGCAGGGCGATGGGCGTGCCTTCGGGATTGCCCGACATGAACACCGCCGTGCCCGGCACGCGGGCAATTTTGTGAACCGTGTCGCCCTCGAGAAACATTTCCAGCGGCATCGCGGCCGGACGCAGCTTTTCCCAGATCAGGAAGCGTCCGCGTTTCCAGGTCGCCATCAACGTGAAGATGACCATCCCGATGGCCAGCGGAAACCAGCCGCCGTGGAACACCTTCAACAAATTCGCGGCGAAAAACACCGACTCCAGAATCAAGAAAAGGCCGCAGACGATCCCGGCGTACCACGCACTCCAGTTCCAGAGACGGCGGGCGGCGAAATAAAACAGCACGGTTGTTGTGATCATGGTCAGCGTCACGGCAATGCCATAGGCCGAGGCGAGGTTGGTGGAAGAGCCGAAGCCCAGCACCAGCCCGATGCACGCGAGGAGCAAAAACCAGTTCACCTGCGGCATGTAAATCTGCCCGCGCTCCTGCGACGAGGTGTGCTTGACGGCGATGCGCGGCAGGTAGCCGAGTTGCACCGCTTGCAAGGTCAGCGAAAACGCACCGGAAATCAGCGCCTGCGAAGCAATCACCGTGGCCGCCGTGGAGAGTCCAACCAGTGGATACAACGCCCAATGGGGTGCCAGCCGGTAGAAGGGGTTGGCGATGTTCTCGGCAATCGGGTCATACAACATCAGCGCGCCCTGGCCGAGGTAGTTCAAAAAAAGGCCGGGCAGCACGATGGCAAACCACGCGATCCGGATGGGCCGCACCCCAAAGTGCCCCATGTCGGCGTATAGCGCCTCCGCCCCTGTCACGGCCAGGAACACCGAACCCAGCGCGACGAAGCCCTGCCAGCGGCCCTGAAAAATAAATTGTATCCCGCGCCAGGGATTCAGCGAAAACAGCACTTCGGGATATTTCATGATGCCGCCAATTCCCAAGATGCCGATGACGACAAACCAGATGATCATGACCGGACCAAACACGGCACCCACCTGCCCGGTGCCCCAGCGTTGCGCGGCAAACAATCCAACCAGCGTGACGATCGTCAGCGGAATGATGAAATGTTCCAACGCCGGCGTCGCCACGTTGATGCCTTCGATCGCGCTCAACACGGAAATGGCCGGGGTGATGATGCCGTCGCCGTACAGCAATGCCGCGCCGAAAACCCCCAGCCCGACCAGCACCGCGCGGCGGCGGGTGGTTTTCTCTGAGCGTTCTGGAAAGGCGAGGGCCATGAGCGCAAGAATGCCACCTTCGCCTTTGTTGGATGCACGCATCACCGCTCCCAGATATTTCACCGAAACGATGAGGATCAGCGAGGTGAAGATGAGTGAAAGGATGCCCAGCACATTGTCGCGGCTAGGCTCAAGCGGCTTCATCCCGGCGAAACATTCCTTGAAGGCGTACAGGGGACTGGTGCCGATGTCGCCATAAACCACTCCCAAGGCTCCCAGCGTGAGGAGGGCCAGATAGCGACCGGTGGCGGGTTTGGATTCCATAGGTGTTCGGTCAACCCTGCGGCCGCGCTGCGCTGCCCCGGCGTTCTGATTCCACACGACAAAAACATTTCATAAACGAAACGGACGCGGGAAAATGGAATCGTTCCACTTGCCCCTGATGCTGGGCCTGCGAGGTTAGCTGTCGGGCTGGAACCATCAAGTGTTCCCGAAACATTCGTTCGCCCCAAGCCGCACCGGCGGCAATTTGGTTTCCCCGCTGTTCGCACCGTGGCGCGAACATTCGGCAGACAATAACAATGGGGATTGTAAGCACCTTGTCCGGCAAATCAAGCATCCGGTGGAACGAGGCAAGGCGGCCGCCTTTGGCTACTTGGAGAAAATCCTGGCGTGCTCCTGCAAGGCGTAGCGATCCGTCATGCCGGCAAGGTAATCACAGACGGTGCGATGCAACCCAAGCTTGCGGATGCGCCGACGGATGTTCTCTCCGATCTCGGCGGGCTGCTTGAGATAAAAGCCGAAGAGGTCGCGGAGAATTTCCTTCGCGCGGATGTGCGGCTCGTTCACGACCGGATTGAAGTAGAGATTTTTGTAGAGATAGCGGCGCAATTGCTGGTTCAGTTTTCGCCGGTCAGCACTGTATTGCACGAGGACTTTGGGACAGAGCCGCACGTCATCGGCAGACTGCACGCCGGCTTTTTCAATGAGGGCTTCGCTGGTTTCCACCACGTCCTTGACCTGCATGTCAATGATCGTGCGGATGATGAAGTACCGCCGGCATTCATCGGGCAGGCTGCCGTGCT
>JANYDP010000121.1 GCA_025363535.1 Verrucomicrobiota bacterium
CGCGAAAGGAACCACGAGCGGAACAGATTGGACGGCGGGCGGTTGGTCCGTGGGCAGAGGATTATATGCTGGCGGCCACACGGATCGAGCGTTTGGTTTTATTGATGAGGTAAGAATTTCCAATACCGCGCTGACGCCGGCGGAATTTTTGACCACGCCGCGCCCGCGCATCGATAACATTGCGTTCAATGATGGCAACGCAGTTTTGAATGTCAGCGGCGGTCAGCCTGGCGTCGCTTGCTACTTGATGCAGTCGGGGAATCTGGGTTTGCCGATAACCAGTTGGGCGGCTGTAGCCGTGAAGTCCTTTGATACGAACGGAAACAGTTCGTTCACCACGCCGATTAATTCAGCCGCCGAAAAATATTTTTTTTCCATCCGAGCCAATGTCTCCACTGCGCCGGTGGCGGGCGCTTTGAGCTACTCGCTCGCCGGTGGATCGGAAACCTGGCCGGCAGACGTTCGCGCCCGAATCATCTACGCGATGGACGGGGCTGTGGCGCAATACAATCGCTATGGCTATTTCAACAAGCACATCA
The DNA here is from genome assembly GCA_025363535.1 of Verrucomicrobiota bacterium. Taxonomy (GTDB): domain Bacteria; phylum Verrucomicrobiota; class Verrucomicrobiia; order Limisphaerales; family CAIQOK01; genus CAIQOK01. The sequence continues at coordinate 540 of JANYDP010000121.1, forward strand.
CAGTGAACTACAACACCGGCGTGCCGACGGCGCAGGCCAACTACGATGGCTGGCTGGAATTTGGTCCCACGGCGAGCTATCAGCAGTATCGCACCGCGCTGCATGAAACGGGTCACACGTTAGGCATGGGCACCACATGGCAATGGCGGGCGAATCTCTCGGTCGCTTCGGGAACCGGCAACTGGATCGGCGCGAATGGCGTGAATCAAATCCATGTGTTTGACGGCGCGGGCGGCACGATCACTTCGGACGGAACGCATTTCTGGCCTTACGGTTTGAACTATGACAGCGAGGGCAACACCGAGAGTTATCGCCGACACGTGCTGATGATGGCGGCGTTCCGCAAAGACATGGGCATCGAATAGGGCTTGGAGTTCGCGCTGCGTCCGTGGCCGTTTTATGCCACGCGTGTTTGCAAAAATCTTGTCCCGTTTTTTGCGTTCGCGATCTAGTATCTTCAAAATTCCTAGACCAAATGAAATTAAATCTGACCTGCCCGCTGATCATCGCTACGTCTCTCACCTCGTTCACCGCGTTGGCTGCGGATAATTTTTCCGTCGTCGCGCGACCGGAACTTTCCTCGACGAATCATTTTTACCTCGGCAATCGCGCGCCGTTGTTGCCCGCGCAATTCATCGACTTGCCCGTCGGTGCCGTGCAACCGGAAGGCTGGTTGCGCGAATTTCTCAACCGTCAGCGCGCCGGACTGTGCGGCAATCTCGGCGAGATCAGCGCGTGGTTGCAGAAAGAAGACAACGCGTGGTTGAGCAAGAATGGTAAGGGTAAATACGGTTGGGAGGAATTGCCTTACTGGCTCAAGGGCTATCTTCCGCTCGGTTATATTTTGAATGATCCAATAATGATCGCGGAGAGCCAGACGTGGATTGACGGCGCGATCAACAGCCAGCGCGCCAACGGCGATTTCGGTCCCGACCAAAAATTTGATGACGACGGCTCGCGTGATTTTTGGGCGAACATGCTGATGTTATTTTGTCTCCAGTCGTATCACGAGCGCACTGCTGATCTGCGTGTGCTGGATTTGATGACGAAATATTTTCACTTCCAACTCACGGTGCCGGATGAAAAATTCCTCACGCACTACTGGCAGAAGATGCGCGGCGGCGACAATCTTTACAGTGTTTACTGGCTCTACAACCGCACCGGCGACGCGGAGTTGTTGAAGCTCGCGGATAAAATCCATCGCTGCACGGCGAACTGGGAATTGACCGGCGATCTGCCCGACTGGCATAACGTGAACATCGCCGAATGTTTTCGCGAACCGGCGGAACGCTTTTTGCAAACGCACAACGCGGCGGAATTGTCCGCCACTTATGCCGACTTCAACGAAGTGCGCAAGCGTTACGGCCAGGTGCCCGGCGGCATGTTTGGCGGCGATGAAAATTGTCGCGTCGGCTATTCCGATCCGCATCAGGCCGTGGAAACCTGCGGCATGGTAGAGCAGATGTTGTCGGATGAATTGCTTCTGCAGATCAGCGGCGATCCGTTTTGGGCCGATCAATGCGAGGAGGTCGCGTTTAATTCTTATCCCGCCGCGACGCTACCGGACATGCGGGCGTTG